>CAZDTB010000360.1:0-5183 GCA_964508075.1 uncultured Planctomycetales bacterium | reverse complement strand
CTGGCCTTCGACAGTGCTGCCGATGCGGACCGGGCGAGCGAAGCCTTGGCCGACGCCCTCAACCGTTGATCTGCCCTCCTCATCCCGGGCCCGCCTTCGCGCCATATATCGCAACGGCAGCACGCCCCGCCCCCCACCTGACGCCCGGCAGCGGCACGGTTGAACTGGACGTTACGCGGCTGCATAGCATCCCGCCGGGCCGGGAGGCGTTCTAACCCAAGATCATCCGCGTTGTTTGGCTGGCGGTCTCCCGGCGGGAGTGCTCGCAGCGGGAGGGTTCTCGTTGTGGCGGCCCGAGCAACAGGGGGTCCGGATCTGACCGATAATTTCTCCAAGGGGCGGTTCCGTCGACCGGTCGGTTCGGGTATGCTCCCCCACGGGACAGTCCCTTGATTCAGTTTGTGCAGGTTATTGAGGAAGTGTCGGTTGGAGGGCAGCGGCTCGCTGGCTGGCACGTCACGATCGTGAGAAGGCGGTAAAAACATGATCGCACCTACCAGAAGAACCGGAGAGGACAAATGGGTTCCCACCTCCTGCGGAGGGTGCTACGCGCAGTGCGGTATCAGGTGTCACGTGGTCGACGGCGTGGTCGTGGACCTAGAGGGGAACCCCGATACCCCCGCCGGGAGCGGCCGGATCTGCGCCAAGGGCACGGCTCAACTGATGACGCTCTATGACCGGTACCGCGTCAACTACCCGGTCAAACGGACCAATCCCGAGAAGGGAGTGGGGGTCGATCCCAAGTGGCAGCGGATCACTTGGGAGGAGGCTCTCGACACGATCGTTGACAAGTTCAAGAACATGAAGGATCCCCGGGGCACGTATTTCCAGGCCACCACCGTGCAGACCAGCGAGATCCGCTTCGCGGTGATCGCCTTCATGCGCGCCTGGGGCTTCAGGAACTACTGGGTCTCGGGTGGCGGGCTGTGGTGCGGCAACGGCGCCCACTTCATGAACGGCATCATGCACGCGTCTTGGTCGATCATCCCCGATTGGACCTACAACAACTACACGATCTACTTCGGCTGCTCGAAGGGGCACGGGGCGGGGCACGCCGCCCTGCAGAGCGCCCAGTGGGTCGCCGACGCCCGGGCCCGGGGAATGAAGGCGGTGGTCTTCGATCCGTTCCTCTCCACGCAGGCCTCCAAGGCTCACGAGTGGGTCCCGATCCGCGTGGGGACCGACGGCGCGGTCGCGTTGGGGATGCTCAACGTCATCCTGAACGAGATCGGCAAGTGGGATGACCGCTACCTCAAGCTGAAGACGAACGCCCCTTACCTGATCCAGCCGGATCAGCACTACATGAGGGATCCCGAAACCAACAAGCCTCTGATCTGGGACCCGGAGGACGGCCAGGCGAAGACATTCGATGACGAGTCCATCAAGGACTACGCCCTATTGGGGAGCTACAAGGTCAACGGCACCGAGGTTCATCCGGGGTTCCAGCTTCTCAAGGACCACGTCAAGAAGAACTACCCGCTGGACAAGGTCGAGCGGATATCGAGCGTGCCCGAGTCGACGCTCCGTCGTATCGCGAATGAATTCGTCGAGCACGCCCAGATCGGCAGCACGATCATGATCGACGGCCACGAGCTACCGCTGCGGCCCTCGGCGGCGATCTTCTTCCGCGGCAGCCAGGGGCACGTCAACTCCGGGTGGAACTGCCTGGAGATCGACCTGCTCAACCACGTGGTGGGCGCCGCTGATGTGCCGGGCGGGTCGATGGGGCACGGACCGCCGGTTTCCCACGGTCATCCCGACACCGGCAAGCCGAACACCATTCCATACCCGTGTCCGGACGGGCTGATGGTGGTGAAGGGCTGGGTTTACGACCACAAGCCGTATCCGTTGCGCGAGCCGGGTCCGCCCCAGCGGCTGGACCTCCAGGACATGTTCCCCTGCTCGGTCTACAACGCGTTCACGATCTGCACGCCCGAGTGGGAAAAGTACATGAAGGACTTCAAGATCGACTACGGCCCGGAGATCATGATCAACTTCGGCTCAAACTCGGTGATGACCATGGCGAACGCCGAGGAGGTCACCGAGAACTTCCTGAAGAAATTCAAGTTCATTTTCTCGTTCAACATCTTCCAGAACGAGTTTACCGAGGCGGTGGCCGACATCGTCCTGCCGGACGCCTGTTTCCTGGAGCGCTACACGCCGTGCGTGACGTTCCCATCGACGTTCTGCCATCCGACCGGGATGGATCACTGGGTCTGGCAGATCCGCCAGCCGGTGGTCGAGCCGCTGTTCGAGCGCCGCGACTTCAACGAGATGATGCTGGAGATCGCCAAGCGGCTCGGCATCCAGGAAAAGTACTACGAGGCGATCAACAAGATCATTCCGGTCCGCTACGGCGGGGATATGGCTCCGGAGTACCAGCTTGATCCCAAGGATGATTACACTTGGCCGGACATCGTCGACCGGGTGCTTAAGGATCGCCTGGGCCCGGAGAAGGGCCTGGAGGCGTTGAAGAAGACCGGCCTGGAGAAATGGCCGACCAAGGTCGAGGAGATGTACTGGCGGTGGTTCACACCAGTCAGGGTGCCGATCTACTTCGAGTTCTTCCTCGAAGCAGGTGAGAAGCTCCAGAAGCTCCTGGCGTCGTACGGGCGCGAGGACATGGCTGATATCCGCTTCTACACGCCGCTGGCCGAGTGGTTCCCGTGCCCGTCGCACGAGGAGAAGAACCCCGAGTTCGACCTGTGGGCGTTCAGTTGGCGGCCCTCCTTCCACACCCAGTCCTCGACCCAGAACAATCCCTGGCTGGACGAGGTTTCGGTCAACGATCCGTTCGTGTACCTAATCCAGATCAACGCCAGCACGGGCAAGAAGAAGGGCCTCAAGGACCACGACATCGTCTGGGTCGAGAACCCGGACGGCAAGAAGATCAAGGGCCCGGTGAAGCTGGTCGAGGGCATGCACGTCGAGCAGTTGGGGATTGCCGGCTGCCACGGGCACTGGGCCCGGGGGACGCCGATCTCCAAAGGCAAGGGTCAATTCTTTGACGACCTGATTAACCCCGATCTTAAGCATACCGACTCGCTTACGCAGGGCTCGGATGCCTGTGTCAAAGTGAAGATCTACAAGGCCTAGGGGAGGTGATTGAGATGTCAAGATACGGATTTGTCATCGACCTGAAACGGTGTTACGGCTGCTATACCTGCCAGGTGGCATGCAAGGCCGCCAACCACACCCCGCAGGGGATTGACTGGGCCCGCTGCGTGCCGGCGGAAACCGGCTCGTTTCCCGTTGCCCTGCGGCAGATGGTCCCGCTGATCTGCCAGCAGTGCGCCGATCCCGAGTGCCTGAAAGTCTGCCCCACCGGGGCGACCACGCAGGACGAGAACGGCATCGTCCATGTGGACAAGGACCTGTGCATGGGCTGCAAGTACTGCATCATGGCCTGCCCCTACGGCGCGCGGCAGACGGTGGACGAGTGGAAGACCTACTTCCCGGACGCCGATGGCGAGCTCGACCCGTACGAAGCCTACGCCAAGGCGCAGTGGGAGGAGAAAAACGGCTACGGCATGGCCACGAAATGCGATTTCTGCACGGACCGCGTGAAGGAGGGGCGTCAGCCGGCCTGCGTGGAGGCCTGCCCGGCCAAGGCGCGTTACTTCGGTGATCTCGACGATCCCGAGAGTGAGGTCTCGATTCTGATCAGGCGCGAACGCGGGTTCCAGCTCAACCCCGAGTTTGGAACTGATCCGTCTTGCTATTACTTGCCGCCGAGGTAAATGAAAATGCTACCGAATCTCAAAGCACAATCGAAATGGGGTTGGCTGGTCGCGGCGTACCTCTTCCTGGCCGGGCTCGGCGGCGGCGCCTACGTCACGGGCGTCGTGGCCAGCTATCTTGGCGACGGTTGGATCGCTATCTCCAAGATCGGCGTCTGCCTGGGGTTTCCCTGCGTTCTGGTGGGTTGCATCTTCCTGCTGGCCGATTTGGGTGCGCCGGCAAACTTCTGGCGAGCTGCGATGCGGCCCAATACCTCGTGGATCGCCCGGGGCACGATCATCATCACGATCTTCATGATCCTGGGAGCAATCCACATTGCCTTCTGGCTCTGGCCCTTCAAAGGGCTCGCCGAGGCCGTGGGCGCCCGCCAATTCATCGGCATCCTGGGTGTTATCTTCGCCTTCGGGACGAT
This sequence comes from uncultured Planctomycetales bacterium, assembly GCA_964508075.1. Lineage (GTDB taxonomy): Bacteria > Planctomycetota > Phycisphaerae > UBA1845 > Fen-1342 > JALSRY01. Next base: position 1,030 of record CAZDTB010000360.1, on the reverse strand, counting down.
GATCTACACCGGGATCCTGTTGGGGGCTTCGCGACCGATCGCCTTCTGGAGCACGGCCATGCTGCCGCTGCTCTTTTTGGTATCCGCGCTTTCGACCGGCATGATGGCGGTGATCTTGCTGGCCTCGCTGTCAGGAACGACGCACGCCGGGCCGATCCATAGCCTGGCGCGGTCCGACAGTCTGGTGATCATCCTGGAGATGTTCGTGCTTGGTTTCTTCCTCCAGGGTACGCACCGGGTGCCCGAGGCGCGGGCATCGGCCAACCTCGTGCTCAGCGGCGCGGTGGCACCGCTGTTCTGGTGGGGGGTAGCGGTGCTGGGGCTGATCGTTCCCCTGCTGCTCGATCTGCTGGGCGGCCGGCTGGGGGGCGGCGGCGCCGTGGCCGTCGCGTTCGTGGCGTCCCTTTGCGGAATACTTGGCGGCCTGTTTCTGCGGCAGGTGGTCCTCGCCGGCGGTGTCCACGCACCCCTGCGGGCGGGCCGCTTTGAGATCGCGCTGCCGAATGTCTAATTAAAGAAAGCTATCAGCTTTCAGCCGTCAGCCCGATTTTCAGAATCCGTTGGCCGGGTCCACAGACCTCACGCCGGTCTCTGATCACGCGGCACGTTTTCGTCCACGGTCATATAGGAAGCCGCCGACAATAGCGCTGGTTTCAGGGCGGGGCGGACCTTACCAAAGCCCGATGATCTTCCACCACAATCCGCCAATTCCCAGCCAGATGGCGATGTTCACCACGCTGATCAGCGCGCCCAGCTTCCACCAGTCAGCCAGCTTGACGTAGCCGGAGCCGAACAGCACCGGCGCGGGACCGGTGCTGTAGTGCGTCATGCTGCTGAACAGGTTGCTGAAGAAGCCGAGCAGCAGCGCGGCCAGCAGCGGCGGCGCGCCGACCGCCACGGCGACGCCCAGAAACGCCGCGTACATCGAGCTGACGTGTGCGGTATTGCTCGCGAAAAAATAGTGGCTGTAGAAGTAGATCAGGCTCAGGCCCAGGAAAGCGGGGAGCCAACCGACGTTTGCGAAGAGGCT
>CAZDTB010000359.1:0-5191 GCA_964508075.1 uncultured Planctomycetales bacterium | reverse complement strand
CTGCCCCTCGATCCCCGCGCCCCTTGGTCCCTCGGCCCCTCGGTCCCTCGATCCCTGCGCAGCTCTCGTTGGTCCTATAACGAAGATGCTCAATTAGGGCGCGCGCAAAATGAGCACCTTGCGCACCTTCACCTCAAGCACTCACCCGCCCGCTTTTATCGGAACCCTGAACCCCACGTCCGGCACGCAGACCGGAAGCTACGTCATGAACCCCGAACCCTCTGTCAACTTGGCGCTCTTGGCGCCTTGGCGGTTCAACCCCGAACCCTGAAGCCTCTGTCAACGCCCGACGTACGGCGCCGGATCGTCACGTCCCAGCGTCGCGAAGGCCGCGAGTCGCAGGCGGCAACTGTCGCAGTGGCCGCACGCTCGGCCGGCCGCGTCCGGGTCGTAGCAGCTCCGCGTCAGCCCGTAGTCCACGCCCAGCTCGAGCCCGCGGGCGATGATCGCGTCCTTGGCCAGGTGCATCAGCGGCGTGTGGATTCGCACCGGTCGGCCGGTGACGCCCGCCCGCGTGGCCAGAGCGGCCATCTGCTCGAACGCGGCAATGTACTCCGGACGGCAGTCGGGGTACCCGCTGTAATCGAGCGCATTCACGCCGATGAACACGTCACGGGCCTCGCGCACTTCCGCGAGGGCCAGTGCGTAAGAAAGGAAGATCGTGTTGCGGGCCGGGACGTATGTGATCGGAATCTCGTCGCCGGCGACTGGTTCGCGGTCCTTGGGCACCGCGAGGTCCCCCGTCAGCGCCGACCCTCCGAAAACGCGCAGGTCGATCTCGATGATCAGGTGCTCGCGCACACCGGCGGCTGCGGCTACGCTTGCCGCCGCCTCCAATTCGATCGCATGGCGTTGCCCGTAGCGAAAGCTCAGCGCCAGCGGCGCAAAGCCCTCCGACTGTGCCAGCGCCAGCACGGTGGCACTATCCAACCCACCGGAAAGCAGGACTATCGCCGGTGCTTGTCCGGACATGCTCGTAGTCTACGCGAACCTTGCCGGGTTCAGAAGCGGCCTGCCGCGCCGTCGCCCCCGATGCCGCGACAAAGCAGAGCAGAACGCCGCGGCTCCCCGACTCGGCGTCCTCCAAAACTCGCCTGGCCCCGTCGGGCAGCCGCGTCCGATGCTGAGGCAGGCCCGCCGACAATCAGCTATGCCCAGAGTAAGCGCAGCCGTAGGTCCGCGGGCAATGCTGCCAGATCGCTTAAGAGCGCCTATTAAAACAGGGTGGCACGGGCGTCTCGCCCGTGTCGTCACCGGCGGGACGCCGGTGCCACCCTAGTTGTGTTAGGCCCTTTAAGACTCTGCCCCGCAAGTATGGGATGAGCACAGAGTGGATCCACCCCGTGGGTCGCCAATGCGGGCGATTATCGCAGCCCGGCTCAACCGCCCGTACGAATGGCTCTGACTTCCAGTTGGTTCCCACCGGCCCGTTTCGCCAGGTACATGAGCTTGTCCGCCGCGTTTACCGCCGCATCCAGACCCGGCGGCTGGTTCGTCGGACAGACGTACAGCAACCCGGCGCTGACAGCGAGCGGGATCGCCGCGTCGCCCTTGCGGGCCGACTGGTTGCCCACGGTCGAAACGATCCGCCGGCCGATCTCCGTGGCATCCCGCTCGGTGCAGTCGTTGAACAGGGCGACGAATTCATCCCCGCCCATCCGCCCGATCAACGCGTCCTTGGGCAGCGCTTTGGTGAGCTCGGCAGCGACGGTCCTCAGAACCTGGTCCCCGATCTCGTGGCCGAGACTGTCGTTGATCTGCTTGAACCGGTCGATGTCCAGGTAGACCACGGCAAAGCCGGTACCGTAGCGGGCAGCTTTGCCGAGCAGCTCCTTGGCCGGGTCCGTGACCCCGCCTCGGTTCAGTAGACCGGTCAACTGATCCCGGGCGGCGTCGTCCTCGAGCGTCCTGACTCGCCGATTTACCTCGGCGCCCATCGCGGCCACGTTCTGCATGAGTTCGTTAACATTCCCGACCAGGTCCTCCGTTTTGTCGGCAGCCTCCCGCGCTGTTTGCTCCAGTAGTCGGGTCAGCTGCGCCTCAGGAACTTCGCCTTCGTGGAAGAAGCCGTACAGCTGACTGTATTCATCTTGCACGCTCGCCAAATACGTCGACAGGTCGGTGGAAGGCGCCTGTTGCTGCAGGAATTCGGAGAGCGCGTCCACGTCTTCGCGGGCCCAGGTCTCCAGAAGATGCGGGAGTAGGGAGGCGGCATACGTGGCGTCCCTGAGGGCTTCCTTCTCGATAAGCTCGGTCAGTCTTTCGTAGTTGTGGTGAAACGCGACCGCGTCGACGAACAATTCCGGCAGTTCCAGCTTCTGAGCCAGCAGCCGACCCACCTCGGCGTGATCCAGCCGAAACAGTTCGCGCTCCTTCTGTAACTGCTCTCGCACGCAGCTATCCGGGTCCTGGAGGATCGCCAGCAGCGGCTCCCGCGCAGTCGAATACATGACCGTGACGGCGAAGTCCTGGAACAGGCCCGCGACGAAGGCCTCGTCGGCGAGCTTGGTATCGAACAGGATGGCGTACTTGCTGGCCGCGACGGCCTTGCACAGCGATGACTGCCAGAACGTCTTCGACTCGCTCGGGGACAGACGCAACTCGTTGTGCAGGCCGGTCATGCAGTAGCTGATGGCGAGCGTCCGAACCGTCCCCAGCCCAAGCAGATTCAGCGCCATTTTCACGCTCGTTACTTCACTGCGCACGCCCGCCCAGGAGGAGTTCGCCAGTGCGAGCAACTTGGTGCTCAGCGAGCTGTCGGCACTGATCACCTTGGCATAGTCCGCGGGCTCGGCCTCCGGGTCTTTGCCCAGCTCCACGAATTTCATCGCGACCGCCGCCGTGGTCGGCAGGTACGACAGCGAATCGATTCGGGCCCGGATCTGTTGCTCCAAGCTCTCGGAGGAGGTTCCGGCTTTTTTGGCACTAGCAATTTGCGTCATTGCCATAGCCCCTTTCTTCGGGCGGCGTTCCTGACATTGAGCAGCGTGCTCATACGTCAGACAGGACCTCGTGCGCACTGCCAGGGTGGTGCGATACGCGCGCCAGAGAACGTTATCTGGCATGCCCGCCCGACTATCCGGGGGGCGTGCGCCTAGACTGTTCATCGACCGATAGTCCGCCCGCTATAGAAAAAAGTCGCGAACGAACCCTAATGCCGGGTCCGTTAGGGGCCGATCACGCATCCGTCACGGACGAACGTGGACGTTGCTGGCTACCGACGCGGGTGGCCAGGTAGCCCCGAGGCCTTGAATTCCATTGGTGGAGGTCAACCCATGGGTCCTCCCGCTGCTGTTTCGGGACGTATCCTGCTCGTCGGTCCCGACGCGAGCGGGCCCGAGTTGGAGGCGATCCTGAACACCGAACCCTGGAAATGCACCCCGTGCCAAACGCCAACCGGGGTCCTCCGGCGGCTCCACGCGACGTCCGATATCGACTTACTTCTCCTTACGCCGGCGTCTGCACTCCACTCGTACACCGAACTGTGCCGAGAGGTCAAGTTCGACGCGCGGACCGCCTTCGTTTCCGTTGTCTTCCTGTTGCCGCCGGTCCTAATGTTGTCGCCTGAGAAGGCGATATATCGCGCCGAGGCGTTCGCGGCCGGGGCCGACGACTGCATACAGCTCCCCGCTTCACCCAACGAGATCCTGCTGCGCTTATCCAACGCCCTGCGCGTCAAACGCGCCACCGACTCCCTCGAGGACGCTACTTCGGTGATCACCTCCCTGGCCAACGCGGTCGAGGGCCGGGATGCCTACACCCGGGGGCACGTTGAACGCGTGTCCACCTACTCCGTCGAGCTCGGCAAGCGCGTCGGGTGCAGCCCGGACGACCTGTCCGCCCTGAAAATGGGGGGGATCGTCCACGACATCGGTAAGGTAGCTGTCCCCGACCATATCCTGAACAAGCCGGGAAAGCTCACCGACGAAGAGATGGAGATCGTCAAACGCCATCCCCTCGTCGGCTTCGGTATCCTCCGCCCGCTACGTACGTTTCAGACCATTCGACCGATCGTCCGCTGGCACCACGAGCGGCCCAACGGTACCGGTTACCCGGACGGGCTCCGCGGCGATGACCTCCCCCTGCTCCCGCGGATCGTGGCCGTGGCCGATTTCTTTGACGCCATCAGCACTGACCGGCCTTACCGACCCGCCTTCTCGCCTGAAAAGTGCCGAGAGATCGCGACCAGTGCGGCTGAGAAGGAGGAACTGGATCCGGCATTGGTCACCGAACTGCTCGAGATGCTGAGCGAAAGCGGCACCGGCCTCGCCGACGTGTCTTCCGAGGCGGCCGTCCCCGCCTCCTAGTCAGAATCATCCCTGTGGTCCAGCCGCCCTCGGCTGCACCCACGCAGCAGGCGACCAAAGAGCGGCCGTGCCCCACTTCAGCCTCTGGAAGCGCTTCCACGGACAATGCGGGCTGATCCTGTCCGCAGCGCTGAGAACCGTGCCGACGCAGCACACTACCGCGCCTGCCCAACGGGGTGCCAAAAAAAGAGGAGAACGCCGCGGCTCCCCGACTCGGCGTCCTCCAAAAACTCGCCTGAACCCATCGGACACCCACGCCCGACACTGAGACAGGCTCGTCGGCTATCGGCCAGGGGCTCAGTAGCCGCAGCCGTAATCCCCAGGCACCGGCACTGCCCGAGCGGTCGGCCCGCGACTACGGGCAGGGTTCGCCGTAGTGGGCGAGCAACGCCGCCAGATCGGCCAGGTCAACGTCGCCGTCGGCGTCGATGTCCCCGTCTTCGTACGTCGCCCCACTGGTCGTGCCGTAATTGGCCAGCAGTTGGGCGAGGTCGGCCGAGCGTGCGGCCACTGCGACAGTTGCCGCCTGCGACTTGCGGCCTTCGCCAAGCTGGGCCGTGACGATCCGGCGCCGTACGTCGAGCGTTGACAGAGGGTTCAGGGTTCGGAGTTGAACCGCCAAGACGCCAAGAGCGCCAAGGTGAGAGAGGGTTCAGTTTTCAGTTTTCAGGGTTCAGTCGTCAGTCATCAGTCGTCAGCAATGCTGGGAGGGCGAGGCTCCCGCCGAGCCGCGTGGCATCCGGCCCCCTGCTCCAGCGATCACGACACGGGCAAACCCGCCTCCGGCGGGCCTGCCCATGCCACCCGAGTTGGACCGGCCACCCGCCCCTCGGTTCCGGTCAGCCCTCTTCGTTCCTAGGGGCCATCCCGGGTGCCGGTCCATC
>CAZDTB010000358.1:0-5193 GCA_964508075.1 uncultured Planctomycetales bacterium | reverse complement strand
CCGGGATAGACGTACTCGTAGGGATGGCCCCAGGGGTCGTTGAGGTCGCCGCCGCGCAGCAGGCCGTCCGGATGCTTCTCGGTGTGCTCCCGCAGAACCGCCAAACCTTCCTCGTTGGTCGGATAGCGGTCGTTCTCGATGTAGAACAACTCGAGCGCGGAGACGATCTGGGCCAGCTCCTGCTTGGCGGCGTTACGCTTGCCGCTAACCAGATAGTCGCGCACCGAGATCGTCACGGTCGTGGCCAGGATCCCCAGAATCACCACCACCACCATCAGCTCGACGAGCGTCAACGCTCTTCGTGCCTTCGTGCCTCCGTGCCTTCGTGCCTCTTCTCTCATTGCACCATCCTCGTCGTCTCCAGGATCGGCAGCAGCGTCGCGAAGACCACGAAGCCGATCAGCACCGCCAGCACCAGAATCAGCGCCGGCTCGAGCACCGCCAGAAAACGCGACAGGGCCAGCTGCACTTCCTTCTCGTAGTTCTCACGCAGCTGCTCCAGCATCTTCGGCAGCTCGCCGCTCTCCTGGCCCACGGCCAGCAGATGCACAACCAGTGGCGGCATCAATCGGCTGTCCTTCAGCGGCTCGGCGATGTCGGCCCCGGCCTGCACGGCCGTCTCGACTTTCTCCAGTTCGTCGGAAAACAACCGGTGCGGCAGACCCGCCCGGACGGTGCGCACCGCCTCCGTGAAGCGCACTTCGGAACGCAGCATGGTCGTGAGCATCAGACTGATCCGCGCCACCCACGCCTTGCGCACCAGATCGCCTAGGACAGGGAGCGAGAGCACGCCGCGTTCGAATACCCGTCCCGCTCGCTCCGTCCGCCCTAGCACGCCTGCCCCGAGCAGGAGACCCGCCAGGACACACGCCAGCAGCGGGCCGAATCGCACCAGGCCGTCGCTGAGGCTCTTTAACAGCCGCGTAGGCGCCGGCAGTTCACGCCCGGCCGACGCCAGCACCTCGACCAACTGCGGCACCACGTGGCTCATCAGGAAGATGACGACGGCGACACCGACCACGCACAGGATCAGCGGGTAGATCAGAGCGGTGCTGAGGCGGTTGGCCAGCGCTCGACGTCGCCCCTGGAATTCGGCCAGCTCACGCAGCGCCGTCGGCAGCGAGCCGCTGCGCTGCCCGACCTCGACGATCGACAGCGTCAACGCGTCGAACCAGCGCGGGAAACGCCGCAGTGCATCGGTTAACGATTGTCCACCACAGACCGACTCGTGCACCTCACGAAGCAGGGTCTGAATCCGCCCCGGCTGCTGGCGGATACAGACGCTAAGTGCCTCGGCCAGCGGCACGCCGGCTTCGAGCAAGACCGCTAGATTGCGCCAGAGCTCGGCGACATCATCGCTGGAGCGGCGCGAACCGAATCTGCTGTTGAGTCTGAGTCGCTGCCATGGGCTTGTGATCTCAGCGGCCGCCGCTCTGATTTGCTCGATGAACAGGCCGCGCGACCGCAGCATCTGCCGGGCCAGTGCAGGCGTGTCGGCCGCGACCGTGCCGGTGTGCGGTCGCTGACGAGCATCAGAGGCGCGATACGCAAAGACCACCACCGCTTCAGTGCTCCGTCTCGATATCGGCGTCGAGCAGGTAGTCGTGCTGCGTGACGCGCAACACTTCCACCGCCGTTGTCAGTCCCGCACAGATCTTCCGAACCCCGTCCCGACGCAGTGTACGCATCCCGCCGCGCACGGCTGCTGCGCGGATCGCCCCGGCCTGGGCTCGCTCGTGAACCAGACCACGGATGCGTTCGTCGACGACAAGTAGCTCGAAGATTCCCTGGCGCTCGTAGTAGCCCGTCTGGCCGCAGTGCTCACAGCCTCGGCCAGTCCAGACGCGTTCTCCATCGAGCCCCAACTGCTGCATGCAGTCGAGATCGACGTCAGCCGGTTGCTTGCAGCGCGGGCAGATCAACCGGACCAGGCGCTGGGCGCCGACACCCAGCAGCGAGTCCGCCACCAAGTACGGCTCGATTCCCAGGTCGAGCAGCCGGGCCACGGCCCCCGCCGCGTCGTTGGTGTGCAACGTGCTGAGCACGAGATGGCCGGTCAGCGCACTCTGCACCGCGAGGCGCGCCGTCTCTTCGTCGCGGATCTCGCCGATCATGATCACGTCCGGATCCTGGCGGAGGACATGCCGCAATCCTCTGGCAAACGTCATGCCCTTGCGGCCGCTGACCTGCGTCTGGCTGATGCCGGGCAGGTGGTACTCGATCGGGTCCTCGAGCGTGACCACGTTGAGCTGCTGGTAGTCGATGCACTGCAGCGCGGCGTACAGCGTCGTGCTCTTGCCGCTGCCGGTCGGCCCGGTCATCAGGATCATGCCGTGCGAACGGCTGATCAGCCGCTCGAACCCCTGCAGCACTTCCGGCGACATGCCTAACTCGCTCAGCTCGTAGAGCCGCGCGCCCTTGTCGAGCAGACGCAGAACCGCTCGTTCACCATGGGCCGTCGGAATTGTGGAGATCCGCAGATCGATCAGCCGGTCGCCGATCCGCACTGTGGTACGGCCATCCTGCGGCAGACGCTTCTCGGCGATGTCCATTCCGCCCATGATCTTGATCCGCGAGACGATCTCGTCGTGCAGGTGGCGACCGGGTTTCAGATAGTCGACCAGCACGCCGTCAACGCGCAGCCGCACCACCACGCCGTCCTCCAGCGGCTGCACGTGCAGGTCCGAAGACCGCCGCTTGACCGCCTCGAAGAGCATCAGGTTGACCAGCTTGATCACCGGGGCACGCGAGGCGTTGTCGAGCAGGTCGCCCTCTTCAGCAAGCGCGTCGATGTCCACGTCCTCGGGCGTCTCAATGTTCTTGACGACGCTCTCGACGTCGTGGTCCTGCTGCTGATACGCGTGGTTGATCGCGTTCTGGATCGCCTCGGCGTCTGCCAGCACCAACCGCACTTCGCACCCCAGCGTCAGACCGAGGTTATCGACCAGCGCGCGGCGGCCGGCGTCGTCGGTTGCGATCTCAACAACGTGTGGATCGTCCGTCTCCAGCCCGATCAGCACGTGCCGCCGCGCGAAGTGGATCGGCACGCGCCGCACGAAGCGCTTGGCGAGCCGGCTCAGCGGTATCTGTCGCAAACACGATGCTGTGCCCAGCGCCATCATCCTTACAACCTCGTTCGCGTCGGCGTGCGGGGCAAGAAGTGCGCCTAGTCACGGGCTGCACAACCGCCCCGCCTGTTGCAGTCATGCCTTGGGTCATTCCCTAGGCCACACGAGCACCTTTTCTTGGTCGAGGATGGAGAGATCCCAAAGCAACAACTGCTGACCGGAGCTCTTCCCTGTTTGGCTGCCCTGCCAACTGTAAGCTGTCGCCAATCTCCGTCCGTTCGGCGAGAGCTGAAGTCTGTGTGGGCCGCAGGGCTCGCTGGTGTCGGAATACAGGAACCGACCGATCCATTCACGTTTTCGCGTGTCGGCTGCCAGAATCATCCAGGAACGCTCGCGCAGATGCTGGCAGTAGAAACTCGAGAACAGACGCTCATGTTGCCGGTCATAAGCTAGCCATCCTATAGCGCGATAGCCTTCCGGGAGGCTTCCGAAACCCGGAAGTTCCTCGGCGGTCCGCAGATCCCATCCGCAAATGCCGCCGGGACAATGGGAGCCTCGCATGAACATTCGGAGGCCGTCAGCGCTGAACACCGGCGTTCTTAAGGAAGACTCTGAATACGGAATCCTCTGGACCACCTCCCCTCCTCGACCGAGGTCGCGTACGAGAATCTCGTTCCTATCGTCGGTCCCCCCTCTGCCGGGAAATGGGTGGGGGAGTTCGAGCACCCAGCCGCCGGACCCGGTGGCGCAGTGAAGCGGGCGTGGCCAGACTCGTTCTCCACCGCGGCGTAGCTGTTGCACCGCGGTGTCGGTCTCAAGGACAACCCTGCCGTTTCCGCTCTTAAGCGACCAGGCGATGAGCTGTGTTTCATTGCGCAGCCTGTCCAACCAGACAACGTAAACGTCCTGGCCGTCATCTGAAAACCCGGCGAGTCCAGTCACATAGCCGACGCTCCGCGAGTCCGCGTCGGGGTGCGAAAACGTCTGCATCAGCTGACCCGAAGTGGTATCTACCATCACCAATTCGACTGGCCTGTAGCGCTGCCTCAGCAACAAGGTTTCTCCATCCGGCGACATTGCGCTGAGCTCGAAATCGCCCGCCCTTGTGGCCAGCGCGCGGAGAACCTGGCCGGTCGCGACGTCCAGCTCGACGACCCGAGTGACCGCCGTGGCCTTGTCCGTAATCCCGCTGTAGTTCTGTTCCTCGCCCCACTTCAGCAAATCGACCGACCACCAGTGGAGCCAGCCGCTCACGGTACCGCTGCGCGGCACGCGGGCGACGTGGAGAGCTGCGTATCCGGCCGCAACGACCACCAACGCGAGCGCCGTCGGCAACACACGCCGCCACAGCGGGCGACCCATAATGGCCCGTGGCAAGGCGTGTTCGTAGCCACACTCGGGGCAACGCTCGCTCGGACAACCCTCCAGACAGTAGTTGCACTTGCGGCAATGGGGCTTATCTACCAGCCGCCTGCGAGCGACGATTCGCCGCAGGACGAGGATCAGGCACAGTGCGCCGACACCGGCCAAGGTCCCAAGGACTTCGGGCCAGCGGTAGACGAGCAGTCCCCAGACATTGACCGCTCTTGGATGCAGCTCAACGAACAGGGATTTAACGTCGGCGGAAAACACGCAGCGGCCGATCCGCGGGCTGTCCTCAAACGTCACCGTGAGAAACGGTTCGCCCCGCGGATCCTCGTGCTCGGCGTTGTGCTCGCCCGGCGCGAGCGCTGGTATGCTGGCGCACAGGGCGCAGAGCGCAACGACGTGGCGGTTGACGCGCATCGGACGATGAAGCCGCTTACGCTGCGACACGGCAATCATGGATCTCTCGAGAACCGCGATTCCTCAAGGCACGACTCCACCCCCGCCAAGCGCTTGCCCGCGTGGACGCAGGTCCCCGGCGCGTCTCCACTGTACCCACAGCCCCGCCGTGCGGCGCTGCAACGGTCGGCTCGGGTGCGCAGGCCGTGGGGGCGGATGCCTCGATCGAGTCGACCTTCCAGGTCATGGGCACCCCGGCGTACATGGCTCCCGAGCAGATCCGCCGCCAGCCGATCGACGCGCGCACCGATCAGTTCGCCTTCTGCGTCGCCCTGTTCGAGGCGGTCTTCGGGGCGCGGCC
>CAZDTB010000357.1:0-5207 GCA_964508075.1 uncultured Planctomycetales bacterium | reverse complement strand
CGGGGTGTACGACGACGACCCCAAGCTCAACCCGCAGGCCAAGCTGTATGAGCGTATCACGTACAACGACGTGATCGACGGTCGTCTGAAGGTCATGGACGTCAGCGCCATCGACGTTTGCCAACAGCATCGCGTTCCGGTGATCGTCTTCAACCTCTTCAAGCCGGGCACGCTGCGCCGCGTGGTCCTGGGCGAACCGCTCGGCACGTTCGTGGGGGAAGAGTAAAGGCGCCGGTTGCCGCGCTGGTGCTACGGGCTTGGATTGGAGACCCGCTAACGCGTCGGATCGGGGAGGTGTGCCGGGATCGGCGGCGCGACCGACGGAGGCGGCAGGAGTGCCAGCAGGTCGTATTCCTCAGGCGGCGCCGCCAGCTCGGCGTCCTGCTCGTTGCTGGCTTTGAGGAACATATCCAGCCACCAGAATACGTCGAACTTGCGGACGCCCTGGCGCAAGATGCGCATGCGCATCTGTCGTTCCTTCTTACCCATCATGACCGCGTTGAAGATCGCGTCGGCCATTCCCTCCTGATCGTGCGGATTCACCAGCAACGCCCCACGGTGCATGGTCGCAGCGGTCCCGGCAAACTCGCTCAGGATCAGCACGCCGTCGTTCTCGATTCGGCAGGCACAGTACTCTTTGGCGACCAGGTTCATGCCGTCACGCAGGGGAGTCACCGACATGATGTCCGCCGTGCGATAAAACGCGGTCAGCTCCGTGCGATCGAGATTCCGGAAGACGTAGTGGATCGGCACCCAGCCCGGAACGGTGTGCCGCCCGTTGACCTCGCTCACCAGTTTCTCGATCTCCGCTTTGAGATCCTGGTACTCGTGGATCGCCGTCCGGCTCGGCACGACCACCTGCACCAGCGTGACCTTCTCGCGCAGCTCGGGGTAACGGTCGAGCGCGTCGCCGAAGGCCTTGACCCGTTCGGGGATGCCCTTGGTGTAATCCAGCCGATCCACCCCGAGCATCAGCTTGCGACCGGCGAATTCCTCGCGAATCTCGCCGGCCCGCGCCGTCGTTTCCTCGCTCGCCGCCTTATCGGCGAATTCTTCGAAATCAATGCTGATCGGAAACACGCCGATCTGCACTGCGCGCCGCGGCGTCTTGGTCGTCATCACCCGGCCACGCCCGCGCACCGACAGCCCCGGGACCACCGAGCTGATGCACTGCGTGAAGTTCCGCCGATAACCCTGCGTCTGAAAACCCAGCACGTCGAACTCGAGCAGGGCCTCCAATACGTCGAAGCGCCAGGGCATCTTCAGAAAGATCTCCGGCGGGGGAAACGGGATGTGCAGGAAGAAGCTGATCTTCTGCCGCAAACCCACCTCACGCAGCTCCTTGGCGACGTGCATCAGGTGGTAATCGTGCACCCAGATGAAGTCGTTCTCCTGCACGTTCTCCTTGATCGTCCGCGCGAACTTGCAGTTCACCGCGCGGTAGGCTTTCCAGAAGGAGGGATCGAAGTTGCAGCGCGTGTGCAACCCGTGAAACAGCGGCCAGACAATCTCGTTCGAGAACCCGTAGTAGAACCCGTCGCGCTCGTCAGAGGTCAGGTTGACCGCCGCAAAATTGAAGCCCGCCGCTTCTCCCGCTTCCGCCAGCATTCCGTCAAGATCAAGACCCTTCTGCACGCTCGTGCCGGGCCAACCGATCCACAAGCCTCCGCGCTGTCGTAGCACCGGCGTCAGCGCGGTGACCAGTCCCCCCGAGCCCGGTCGCGAGCACCACTGCTCGCCGTGCTGCTCGATCACCACCGGAAGCCGATTCGACACCACGAGCAAGCGCGAACTCATGACCATACACCTTCCATGTCAGCAGCCATCCAGGCGTTGAGGAAGCGCGCCCACTCCTGCGGCGCCCGCAGCCAGATATCCGCAGCCGTCGCGCGGTATGAAGACCCTACCCGGATGCTCAGACCGCGTCCGACTAATGCCCTGAATGCGTCCTCATCCGTGTAATCGTCACCGGCGTAAGCCACGATGGCGTCGGCTGGCAGCTCGCGCAGGATTTGCGCTACGGAGTATCCCTTGGTGCGGCCGGTTGCCCGTATCTCCAGCCCTCCGTCAAAGTCGTGCAGTTCGATCTCAGCTTCGCCCGCCAGGGGGGCCCACGCGGCCGACACACGGTCCCGGAGCTGCTCGATCGCGGCCCCGTCCAGTCCCCGCCAATGCACCGCGAGGCTGGCAGGCTTCCGTTCGCAGCGGCCGTCCAACCCCGCCGACGCCGTCCACCGCCTAGCCGTCTCAAGCGCCGCACGCACGCCCGGCGCCAAGTCCGGCGCCTGGTACTCTCCGTCCGGGAGCAGGCGTTCCCATCCGTGGCAGCCCCATAGTTCAGGCAACGGCTCCAGATCCAGCAACGGGATCAGATCGCGCAGCGCGCGGCCGCTGATGATCACCACCCGCGTCCGCCCAGCCCGGGAGATGCCTTCCAACGCCTCGCGCAAAGTGGGATCTACCAGCGCCTGATCCCGCTCGACGCGAAAGGGCGCCAGTGTGCCGTCATAGTCGAGCAGTAGCGCGCGTGGGCGTGGGCCGGCAACCTGAGCAAAGTACTGCGCCCACTGAAAGTCCACAGTCTGCGTTTTCATCGTTCCGGCAAGCTGGCGCTGCTGGTAAATGGGCCCAAATGTATAGTACCGGTAAAAGCCGCAGCTCGCAAAGCGCCGGGCTTGGCCCAGCGTTGTCCGAGCGAAGCGGTCTACATGTAACTATTGGCTCTGAAGAGAGTTGCGCCTGAGGAAGTGCGGCCCTGCCTGCCCCCGGAATTGACAACGTTCCTATGCTTCAGGCACCCCCCAACCAATCGGCGACGCCAGCGGGAGCTAGACTATGCTTGCCCGTTAGTACGTGTTATACGCCTTGCCGGTCTGGTCCGACACGTTCGTGTTCGCCAGGAACTCGCCCGTGTTTGGATTGTAGATCCAACCGCCGGTATCCGCGACCACGGACGGCGGACTGTTGACGGCGTCGTACGCGACGGCGGTCGGGTCGGTCTGGTCGCCGACCGGGCAGGGCGGAATCGCCATCAGGTACGGGCCAAACCGGTACGTCGCGTCGCGCGTGGCGGAATCGGCGCCGGTGTAGCTCGTGTACGTCGTCAACTGCTCGATGAACGTGGCCTGTGTCGGGAAGTTCTGGTTGTGCTCGGCCGCGTACAGGTGGATCGAGTTGCGGATGATGGCGAGGTTGCCGGCGAGCGACGAGTCGCTGGCGCCGGCGGTGCCGCGGCTCAGCCTCGGAATCGCCATTGCGGCAATGATTCCGATAATCACGATCACCACCACCAACTCGACAAGCGAGAATCCTGCAATGCATGTTCTGCGGGCTTTCATGAGCTGCTCTCCAGACGCTTTCTCCGCGCGACCACGTAATCCGGCTCTAGCCGATTAATCGACCAAGATACATCGGTAGCTCCAACACCTTCACATCGACAATCTACCTTCTCAGCTTTAACAGCAGGGATAACGTGCACGGCGAGGGCCACGCTAATCGTCCCCCGCCACCCTCACCCGCAGCGTCACCCGCTCCCGGCCCTCCTGAAGCACCACGGAATCAGTATGGATTTCGATCAGACGGTAACCGTCGATCTCCGCTCCCCGCCGCACCAGCAAGCCGTCGATCAGCGCCAGCGGAACAGGTCCGGTCAAGATGCCCTGCAATTCGTGGCGAGCCTCAAAAGGGAGCGGTTTCTTCACCAGCCGCCCGCCCTCCTGCAATCTCTCAGCCGAACCCTCGGCTGCGAAGGGCGCCAGGATCGCGTCGAAACGCCCGGTCGGCACGAACAGATCCCGCCTGACCTGCTCAAACGGCAAGGCGGTCCTAGTCGGCGGGTCCCGCCGCAGCGATTCAATCAGCGCTTCCAAATCAACCGGGTCGGGGGGCAGCTCGACCGGCTTGCCCAAGGCCGCTGATGAAGTTGCCGCGTCCGCGGGGCTCGGTCCCGAGCCAGGACTGAGCATGTCGAGCGCCCAGGCTGCTGAGACAATGCCGAACACGGCGCCGATCAGTTTGTGCCGCCGTGAGACCGGCTTCATGGCTGGCCCCCTGCATGTGGGGCGGTAGGTGGCCCGGCCGGTACGTTATCGGGGGCACCTGCGGGATCTCGCTGGCAGGTTTCGTCTTGCAGCATATGCAGCCGCAGCGTCCAGGACAGCTCACACTCGGGGTCGGCGGGGTCGGGTGAGCCCTTGATCGAGAAACTCTGCAGGGAGAAGTGCGGATTCTCGCAGGCCAGTTGATCGAGCAGGCGAGCCAGGGCGAGACTGCGACCCCGCCCGGAAAAGCAAACGTCGCTGAGCAGATAGCCGCCCACTTGCCGCGCCGGCTGCGGCAAGACCTGCACGATGCGTAGATCGTAGCGGATCGCCAGGTTGGCCACCCGCTGCAGGAACGCGGTCAGCGCGCCCGGCTTCGGGGCCGCACGGGCCCGGTTGAGCACGCCGCTCTGCAGCACCTCGACCTCCTGGTTGACTGCGTGCAAACGCTCAGCGGTTTGGTCGGCGGCGGCGTTGGCGCCGGCGATTCCGGCTGAGAGATCACGATACTGCGCGGTGGTTGCCCCGCCGGGCAATATCACCCCGAAGTACGCCGCCAACGCCATGGCGGCCAGCGCGACCAGGGCGATGACGTCGACGTCGTACAGTGTGCAAGGGCGGCGGCAGACGATCATGGGATGCCCTCCACTGGCTGACATTCGAGCTGAAACGCGAGCACCTCGCCATCGCCGTACGGCTCGCGCGCGGCGCGCAATAGCTCAGCCTGCTCCCACCGCGGCACGCGTTGCAGCACGTCGATCAGGCGCGTCAACTCGTTGTGGTCGATGGCGTAGCCGCGCAGGCGGACGAGCAGGGAGGACGATTCTGGGCGGGGGGCCTTCGCGGTGGTTTCTGGCGGGTTTGCCCGCGACGCTCCCGCCCGCGGGCGGGAGGGACGTGCCGAGCCCAGGGCCGGTTCGGCGGCAATCTCGGTGAACACCACGCCGTCGGGGACCTGCTGAGTCAAGGTCAGCAACTGCTCCGGGAGTAGCTGCTCCTGGCGCAAGATGCACAAGACGCGGCCGCGCTCGGCCAAGTCGTTTCGCACCATCGTGGCCAGGGTGAGCTGGCGATCGAGCTCTGACTGGCGCATCTGGACGGCGGCCAACTCCCGGTTTGAGCGCTCGATGACGTGGTCGCTGACGCGCAGGACCAACCAGGCGCCGG
>CAZDTB010000356.1:0-5211 GCA_964508075.1 uncultured Planctomycetales bacterium | reverse complement strand
GTTGTGGACGCTCGACTCCAGGTGCTGGTAGCCGCCGATCGAGTCGTGCCGCCACAGCTCGAACCACTGCTGGCTGGTCGCGGGCTCGCTGACCATCAGGCCGTCGTCGCGGTCTACTCGCCGCGGCGTGAAATCGCGCTGGCGCAGCAGCGTGAGCGTCTGGTCAATGAACGCGTCCCGGTCTGGTATTCTCAGACGAATCTCCGTTGGACCGTCCGGCGACGGGGACATTCGGCAGCCTGCCAGGGCTCCGGCGAGAAAAAATGCCGCCGTGGAGAAGAAAATTGTGCGAGCGATAAGTCGCATGGGGGCATGATAAATGGGGCCGGGTGGATTGCAAGCGAGAGAGTATAGGACGTGCGCGCAACCGCGCCCGGAACAGCGCGTATGTCGGCAAAATCGTCGCGACACTTTACCAAAAGCATGCAAGAATATTGGTGGAAGCTGTCGTGTCCCCCTTCACGCTCCCGCATCGGCAAGGTGGCCTATGCGGGAGCGCCTTTTTGCGCGCTCCGCGCGCTTCGCCTGTCTCGTCGACCGCAAGCCACTTGGCCAACCCTCCACGCCGCCTGGGCCTTCACCGTCACGGTTCGGTTCTGGCGGCGGCCGCCCGGGCACGGTCCGGCCCGCAGCTGGGCTTGTGGTTCGGCGTTGATCGACAGTTGGGGTCTTCGTAGGATGAATCGCTGCCCAAGCGGTGCAGCTCGACCACGGCAGCCTCCCAGGGAGAAGGAGGTGCCTATGTAAGTGCATTCCAGCCGGGGGGGTAGGGGCGAAATCGTTTATTGAGAACGGTTCGCGCGTCTGCGCTCTGATCATCGTGCTCATACCTGTTCTCACGGCACACCGGCGGCGACGCGAACCGGGAAAACGGGATCCAGCGGTCCCAAGCGAAAGGGGAAGCCATCATGTATCGAGTCTTCGCCCAAACGAAACTTGCCAAGGTTATCGGACTTCAACGCGTTCTTTGCCCGTATCTGATTGTTACAGCAGCACTTGCCGGCCTGGCGGTTACCCCGGCGGCATGGGGCCAGACCACCTGGTACGTTGACGACGACGCGCCGAACGACCCCGCCCCCGGCGACCCGACCATCAGCGACCCGCTCGAAGACGGCTCCGTCGACCATCCGTTCGACGCCATCCAGGAAGGTATCGACGCCGCCACCGACGGCGACACCGTCCTGGTCGCCGACGGCACGTACACCGGTCTGGGCAACAAGAACCTCGACTACGCCGGCAAGGCGATCACCGTCCGTTCCGAGAACGGCCCGGACAATTGCATCATTTACTGCGAGCGCGACGGCCGCGGGTTCTACTTCCACAGCGGCGAGACCGCTGCATCTGTTGTCGATGGGTTCACGATCGCATCGGGTGACGTCGACGACGGCAGTCCTGGCGACGGCTATGGTGGCGGCATCTACTGCCTGAGTAGTCCGACGATCACCAACTGCGTGATCAGCGGTAACGAGGCACAATCCTCCGGGGGCGGCATCTACTGCGGCAGCAGCAGCAATGCGATGATCTCCAACTGCGTGATCATCAACAACCGTGTTGCGCGGACCGGCAGCTATGGTGGCGGCATTCACTGCGCATACGGCAACCCGACGATCGTCAATTGCCTGATCAAGAGCAACGTTGCTCCGTTCTATGGCGGTGGCATCTCGTGCGATTCGAGCAGCCCAGAGATCATCGGCTGCACGATCTCGCAGAACATCAGCGATACAGCAGGTGGGGGGATTCGCTGCTCATATGACAGCAATCCGGTCCTCAGGGATTGTGTCATCTGCGAGAATGTCGCCACAGCGGAGTATGGCGACTACGCGTTCGTGGGTGGCGGGGGCATCTACTGCAACGTAAGTAGCCCGACAATTGTCAATTCGGTGATCAAGGACAATACCGCCGTCGCGTCAGGCGGTGGCATCGTGATCTTCAGCGGGAGTGGCGTGACCAGTATGCCGACGATTGCTCACTGCGTGATCTCGGGGAACAGCGCCGATGCCGGCGGTGGCATTCACCTGGCGTCCGGCATGCCGACAGTCGTCAATTCAGTTGTCCGGGGCAATGCGCCGGAGCAGGTCGCTGTGTCCGACGATGAGCCCGTGATCACGTACTGCAACATCGAAGGTGGCTGGGCAGGCGAGGGCAATATCGACGCCGACCCGCTGTTCGCATTCGACGACGACTATCGGATCCTGTCCGGCTCACCGGGTATCGACGCCGGCACGAACGATGTGCCCGGCGGCGTCCTCTGGGAAGACATCGACGGAAGCACCCGCCCGCTGGACGGGGACGGGGACAGTGTCGCCGTGGCGGATATCGGCCTGCACGAGTTCACCGGCGACATGCCATCGGTTGCCTTGTCCTCCCGCGAGCTCGAGTTCTTTGTGCACGAGGACGAGCCGTCGACAGCAGAACACACGTTGCTGATTCGCAACTGTGGCGGCGCGACGCTGAACTGGGAGATCAACGTGCCCTGCTCGTGGCTGGTGGTCGATCCTTCCAGCGGAGAATCCAATGGCGAGATTAACGAGGTGGTCGTTTCCGTGGATACGACCGGTCTGAGTCACGGGAAGTACGTTTGCGATCTTTCGGTTATGGATCCCGACGCAGCAAACAGCCCACAAACGGTTCACGTCATCCTGCATGTGGCAACGACATTGGCGGTGCCCAGCGAGTATCCGACGATTAGAGCGGCCATGGATGCCGCGACGGTGGCCGGCGACCTAGTGTTGGTGGCTGATGGGGTCTACGCCGGCGCGGGCAACAAGAACCTGGACTTCCGCGGCCGAGCGATCACGGTCTGCTCCGAGAACGGCCCGTGGAACTGCATTATCGACTGTGTGGGCGGTGGGCGGGCGTTCAACTTTGACAGCCGCGAGGCTCACGATTCAATCGTGGAGGGCTTCACCATCACGCACGGGCGTGAGGACGTTGGGGGGGCGATCCGCTGCCACGGTTACTGCACTCCAATCATCCGCAACTGCGTTCTCACAAGGAATGAGGCCGTCGGAGGACTGCCAAACGGGCGCGGTGGTGCGATTATGTGCGCCTACTTCGCCGACCCCGCGATCGTCAACTGCGTCTTCGCTGAGAACTCGGCGGTATTGGGAGGCGCCGTCTTTGCCTTGAACGACAGCAGACCGACGTTGACGAATTGCACGATTACGGACAACACCGCGCGGGAGGATGGCAGCGGCGTTTCTTGGAAGAAAAGCAACCCTTTGCTTGCCAACTGCGTTGTCTGGGGTAATACGGGCGCGCAGCTTTACAGTTCCGGGGAGGGGACGATCACGGTCAGCTATTCGAACATTCAGGGAGGCTGGGAAGGTGAGGGGAACATCGAGGCCGATCCGCTGTTTGCGTTTGCCGATGATCCGCACCTGCTGGTGGATTCTCCCTGCATTGACAGCGCGACGAACGACCCGCCGGGCGGTCTTCCCTCGACTGACCTGGACGGCAACCCGCGCCCCATCGACGGGGACGAGGACGGGGAAGCGGTCGCCGACATGGGCGCGTGCGAATTCGACCCTGCTCAACCGGCGATCGGATTGTCGCCGCCGATCCTGGAGTTCTACACATCAGAAGGCCAGACCGGTCTACTCGAACAATCCCTCGCGATCCGCAACGCCGGCACTGGAACCTTGAACTGGGAAATTATTCCGCAGGATCCGCGCGTTACTGTCGAGCCATCGAGCGGCGCATCGGGAGGAGAGGTCGACGACGTCGTCGTCACCGTGGACGTCGATGGATTGCCGCACGGAGTTACCGGCGTCGCTCTCTTGATTCATGACCCGCAGGTGGCCGGTTGTGCTCGAACGGCCTGGGTCTTCTTATACGCGTCGGCAACGCTCCACGTCCCGGGAACCTACTTACGCATACAGGACGCGATCGACGCCGCAAGTTTCCCGGGCGATGTAGTGCTGGTCGCGGACGGCAATTACACCGGTCCCGGCAACAAGGAACTCGATCTTCGCGGCAGAAGCATCACCGTCCGGTCGGAGAATGGTCCGACGGATTGCGTGATCGACTGCGAGGGCGATGGGCGCGGGTTCCATTTGCATTCCGGCGAGACCGCGCAAGCCATCATCGAGGGCTTCACCGTCACGAACGGGTACGCTCCCTATGGCGGGGGCATACTCTGCGAGCAGGCAAGCCCCTTGATCACGGACTGTGTACTACTGGGAAACCAAGCCGAGATGACCGGTGGCGGCGTTTACTGCGAGTTGGATTGGCCGAAGATTGCCGGTTGTCAGATCATCGGCAATCAAGCCGGTGGCGGCGGCGGTGGCGTTCGCTGCTACAACGCATGGCCTCTGATCGTGGATTGTCACATCGCCGAGAATGGGACGCTCGAAGAAGGCGGTGGACTGCGGTGCGACCACGGCGAGGTGGCCATCGTCAATTGTGATATCCGTGGGAATGCGGCTGGCATGGGCGGTGGCCTGTACACACGGTCTTGCCCCACGCGGTTGGTCAATTGCGCCGTGCTGGATAACGGAGCCACCGAAGGTGGCGGCGTGTATGCCGGATACCGCTCCGATCTGGACATAGCCCACTGCACCTATGCAGCGAATGAAGCGGTCGAAGGTGGCGGGGTGCGCTGTTCACGCTGTAGCGCCACGTTTGCGAACAGCGTGGTCTGGGGCAACATGGCTGAAGAAGGCGCGCAGCTCGCCTTGTACAAGTGGGACTCCCACACATCGAGCGCCCGTGTCCTGTTCAGCGACTTTCAGGACGGCGCTGCCGGCGTGTACGTGGATAGCGATTGCACGCTGGAGTGGGATGCCGGCAATATCGACGCCGATCCCTTGTTCGTGGATCCGAACGACGGCGACTTTCGGCTTTCCGTCGGCTCGCCGTGTATTGATGCCGGGTGTAATTGCGCCGTGCCGGACGACTCCGCGGATCTGGATGGCGACGGGGTCTTGTGGGAGTATGTGCCGTTCGATCTGGATGGCGAGGGACGGTTCTTTGACGATCCGGATACGCCGGATACTGGTAGCGGAGTGCCGCCGATCGTGGATATGGGTGCGTACGAGTTCGGCGGGAGCGATTTGCCGCCGTGCCATGGCGACCTGGACGGCGATCGCGACGTGGATATGGCGGATCTGGCGGTGTTGCTGGCGCACTACGGGATGACCAGCGGCGCGAACGGCGCCGACGGGGACATGGATTGCGACGGGGACATTCAGCTTGCCGATCTGGCGGAGT
>CAZDTB010000355.1:0-5228 GCA_964508075.1 uncultured Planctomycetales bacterium | reverse complement strand
GAAATCAGATCTGGCAGACGTCGCCTTCATCGGCGGCAGCGTGCGGTCCGAGCTTAGCAAGTGGAACAAGATCAAGGTCTTTCCGGATAACGTTCTGATCGACGTGGACCTTGCACTGGGTGGGCGAAAGGGCGGCGGACGGATGGTCGGCGTGTCGTTTGCTTTTCGCCGTTTGCCCAAGCTAGGGTCCTACCAGCCCCGTCCGGCCGACGATCGCGTCGGGTATTTTCTGACGGCGCATATGGACTGGACCAAGAAGCACGAAGCGCGCGACACGTTCGACCGCTACATCAACCGCTGGCCGCTTGAGAAACGCGATCCGTCGCTCGAGCTCAGTCCACCGAAGAAGCCAATCACGTTCATCATCGAGAAAACGGTGCCGATCCAATGGCGGCGGTGGGTGCGCGAGGGGATTCTGGACTGGAACAAGGCCTTCGAGAAGATCGGCTTCGTGGACGCGATCGTGGTTCAGCAGCAGACCGAGGACAACGAGTTCGCCGAATATGATCCGGAGGATGCCGGCTACAACTTCTTCCGGTGGATCGTGTCGGGGCGGGCGTTCGCGATGGGGCCCTCGCGGGTTGACCCGCGTACCGGACAGATCCTCGACGCCGATATCATCATGGATGATTCGTTCGTGCGCTCGTACATGCACGAGTTTGACCTGCTGGCCCCGTCGACGGTGGAGCAACTGAAGGGGCCGGGCTTCAAGCTGTGGTGTGAGCGGTTCCCCGAACTGGCCGAGCGGACGTTTCTCGAACGGCTGACTGCTGCAGACGACGAGCAGGCCCGGCTGATCGATCTCGCGCACGAGAAGCTGCTCGCGAACGGCCAGCACGTTTGCACGTACGCGACCGGCCTGCAGCACCAGATGGCTCTGCTCCGCAACGCGCTGATCGCGACGGGGTCGGGCAAGAAGCTTCCCGAGCGGTTCATCGGGGAGGCGATTCGCGAGACGGTGGTCCACGAGGTTGGCCACACGCTCGGGCTGCGGCACAACTTCAAGGCGTCGAACTGGCTGTCGCTGGATGAGATCAAGCAGCGTCGCGACAACACCGACGAGCCGACCTGCGCGTCGGTGATGGACTACAACGCGCTGCTGTTCTTCGAGGGCGACGAGCCCGACACGGTACGGCACTTCGTCACGCCCACGATTGGCCCGTGGGACTACTGGGTGATCGAGTACGGCTATGCCGAGCCGGGCAAGGGCCAGTCGGAAAAGGAAATGCTCAAGGAGATCGCGTCACGCTGCATGCAGCCGGAGCTGGCCTACGCCACCGACGAAGACACGGTGGGGACGCTGTCGCCGGACCCGGCCAGTAACCGGTTCGACATGTCGTCGGATCCGATCGCCTGGGCGCAGACGCGGATTGAGCTATGCGATGAGCTGCTGCCGAAGGTGCTCGAATGGGCGATCCAGGATGGCGAGTCGCGCTACTATGCGCGGCAGGCCTTCCAGACGCTGTGGTTTGAGAAGGCGCGCAACTTCGAGTACATCGGCCGGTTGATCGGCGGACAGTACTTCCACCGCGATCACAAGGGTGACCCGGACGCGCGGCCGGCGTTCGAGCTGGTCGACCCCGAGGTTCAGCGGGCGGCACTCAGGATGCTCGGCGAGACGCTGTTCAACGACGAGTTCTTTGAGCTGGACGCCGCCGTGCTGAACGACCTGCCGCCGTCGCGCTGGTCGCACTTCGGCTCGTCGGCGGGGCTTCGGCTGGACTTTCCGGTGCACGACTGGGTTTCCATGCTGCAGTGGTGGACGCTAGTGGACATCACCAGCCCGGCGGTGCTCCAGCGCATCTACGACGCGGAGTTGAAGAGCGTCGGCGAGAACAAGTTCACGGCGGCGGAGTTTATCCGCGAGCTTCGGGACATCGTCTGGGGCCAGTTGAGCCAGTCGCCCGAGGGGCGCTACACCGACGCCCAGCCCTATCTCAGCTCACTCGAACGGAATCTGCAGCGGGACTACCTGAACCTGATGCTCTCGTACGCCCGGCAGCGGCCGGGGCAGGCAATGTCCGCCGATCTGAGCAGCATGCTGCGGCATTCGCTGCGTGAGCTGAGCTTCAAGATCGAAAACGGCACGCGTTCGGATCTCGACTTTGCTTCCCTGGCACATCTGATCGACTGCAAGTCGCGGATTGATCGGGTGCTCGAGGCACAGTTTACGGACAGATAAAGATCAACAAACGCCGCGGGCTGGCACCGTCATTCGGGGCGCGCCGAGTGATCCGGGGGCGGTGCGAAAGGCGTCTGGACGTCAATCTCACCGCCGGGCGTGATGTGTGCGGCGACCGCGCCCATGTCGCGTGTGCTGATCAGGCGCACGTCCTGGCCGAGGGTTTCCCGCAGCATCTCGAGCAGTTTCGGGCGCTCGCGGCTGGTCGAGCAGATGACGATGCGCGGAGCAACTGCCGCGTAGAAGTCGGCGGTGTCGCGCGGCACGACCGCGCCGTGGTGCGGCGCGATTAGGACATCGCTGCGCAGATCGACTTGGCCGGATTCGTGGAGCCTCAGTAGCGCGCGGAGCGCGTCACGCTCAATGTCGCCAGTGAGCAGCACGCTGCGCCCGTGGGCCGCGATCCGAAGCACGAGTGAGCGATCGTTGGGGCGCCAGTTGTCGTCCAGATCGTCCGGCGGCCAGAAGACCTCGATCGACGCGCCGCCAAGCGTGAAGCGGTCGCCGGCGCGCAGCGTCGCCGGAGGCCGCGATGCGGGTGGCAGCATTTCGAGGAGCCGGCGTACGGTTGGGCTTTCGGCGGCGGACGGTTCGAGGTACGGATTGGCCCGCAGTTGCGCGGCCGGCCATTCCTTCAGCACCGCCGGCGCTCCGCTGTAGTGATCGTAGTTGGCGTGCGAGATGACAACCGTCTCAAGCCGACGGATGCCCAGGGCGCGTGCCGCCCGGACGACGGTCTCGCCGGCGTCGAAATTGTGCATCGTGCCCACGTCGTACAGGAGAGCGTGACGCTCGGGTGTTGCCACCAGCGTGGCGCTGCCGCTGCCGACGGAAAGGACGTGGACGACACAGGTACCCGCCGTACCGCTCGGCGGCGAAAACAACCAGCCGAGCCAGAGGCAGGCTACGGCGACACCCGCCAGCGAGGTCACCGCGATTCTCTTCAGCGGAGTACGGGGCGCATCGGGCGTGTGCCGCCGGCCCCAGGTCATCTGCTCGGTGCGAGTGACGGGGAGGTGGCGCCACATGAACATGCACAGAATGAGCGAGGCGTATGTTGCGACCACGAGCGCGACCGGTGGCGGGCGCACCTCGACGAGCGTGTGTGGAAGCTGGGCGAGCTGCGCCACGACCCACAGCAGCAGACCGGTCGCGCCGTGCAGCAGCCACCCTACCGCGGCGCCCAGCGGCGGCAGAGCCATTTGCGTTATCAGCGTGAGGAACCCCAGCACGACGGTCAGCATCACGAGCGGCGAGACAACAATCGACTGAAGCGCCCCCCAAGGCGCGCAGCGGCCGAAGTGAAACAGCACCAGCGGTAGCGAGACGGTCCACGCGATGACGCAGACGCAGATCAATCCAACGAACGAGCGCCAGAGCCAGCGTGCCAACAGCCTTCCCCACGTGTCCGCGTCGGCCGGGACCTCGCTTTCGACGCGCCGTCGAACCAGCAGGGCGTATGCGCGCGTGACGATTATGAAGATGGCGAGGACCTGCACGAACGAGAGCTGGAAGCCGGCCCGGAACAACTCGAACGGGTTGTACGCCAGGATGCAGAGCGCCGAAAGTGCCAGCCAGTTGAAGCCGCAGAATGGCCGGCGGGTGAGCTGCGCCAAGCAAAGCAACATGATCATGGTCGTCGCGCGCAGAACCGGGGCGTTGTGCTCGACGATCAGGGCGTAGAGTGCGATCACAACCATGGTGACCAGCGCGACTGTGCGCGCACTGCGCCCACAAGCGCGGCGCAGCAGGTACCACACCGCACCGGCGAGCACGCCCACGTGAAACCCGCTGACCGTTAGGAAGTGGATCGTACCGGTGCGCAGGAACACCTCGTTCAGTTGCCGGCCCGCGGCCGAACGGTGTCCCAATACCATCGCATCCAGCAGCCGCAGCGGCTGGTCGGATTCGTCTTCGGCGAAGGGCTCGAAGAGCAGGCCTTGGGCGTAGCTGCGTACGGATGCAAAGACGGCAAGACTGCCGCCCTGCTCGCCCTGGATGCGGCGCACGTGCACAGGGGCTTCGACCGACAAGCTGGCGTGAATGTGTTGGAGGCGATTCCAGCGGGCCCAGTCGGTCTCGCCCGGGTTGCGCGGACCGAACGGACGATACAGCTTGCCCGTGACCAGCACGGTATCTCCCATTCCAACATCCAGCTCTTCAGCCTCGACACTGACGCGGACGAAGCCGGTGATCGGCGTCGGTGGGTCAGTGGTGCGCAGCTCGGTGGCGTCGAGCACGAAGCGCGTCCGCGCTGAGGGGTTGGTCGGCGGAAACGGATTGCGCTTCTCCGCGGGCATCATTGTCGGCTGCGTGACGATACGACCCGCCAGACGCGTCAGAATCGGCTCATCCGTAAGGACGTGGACGACGTGGTTCGACGGCAGGTGCACGGCCGACTGGTGACGCGCGTAGCCCAAGCCCAGCGCGCCGAGAATGATCAGCGCGTGAAGCAGATACGTCGGGCCTTTCCTCTTCGCCGCGACGACCAGCAACACCAGGAGCGCGACAATTGAGATAACAACGGTGGCGTTATGAATCGCGGTCGGTCCGAAACCGAGGACTTCAGAGATGGTGATGCCGGCCATGAAGGCCAGCGCCGGGAGCACGAGCGGGCGCGGGCGGGGAGGGGCGGCGCGCGCCGTCGGATCGTCGCGTGAGGCGGATTGAGCCGGCTTGGCGTTCACTCCATGAGTTTTTCAGCCAGAATTTTCTGGGCGTGCTTCTGGCGATACTCGCGCAAGGCTTCGTGCAGCTTGGGTCTTTCCAGGGCCAGGATCGCGATCGCCAGCAGGGCGGCGTTGATGGCACCCGGTTTGCCGATCGCGAGCGTGCCGACTGGAATGCCGGGCGGCATCTGAACCGTGGCGAGCAAGGCGTCGAGGCCGTTCAGATCGGAGGCGGCCAGCGGGACGCCGAGGCATCCGCGCAGTTGGAGGTGGTTCGAAAACGCCACGCCGAACTGAGCGCTGAGTTGGAGTCGGTCCGCGGTCGCCAGGGCGAGCAGGAGGCCGTACATGAGCAGGTCGGTTCTCGAGGGCATCTT
>CAZDTB010000354.1:0-5239 GCA_964508075.1 uncultured Planctomycetales bacterium | reverse complement strand
AGCGCGGCCATGGCCGCTAAAGCCGCGGGCGTCGCCAGCCGTTCCTGGGGGAGGCTGGCGGCCGCGGCCGACGCGGTGTCTGGCCCGGCGTAGAACTGCTTGAGCTCTGGAATGACCGTGTCATCTCCCTGCAATGCCAACCCCAGCGCTGCCATCTCCCGAACCGCCACGCTGGGGTCGGTCAACATTTGGAGCAATCTCCGTCGCGACCAGTCCGACCGGACGTGCTGCAACACGAGCACGCCGAACTGTCGGATTTCGCTGTCGCGATGCGCCAGGAGGACTCGGGTTCCCCAGCGACCGGCGTCGCCCGCATTGCACAGGCAGGTCAGTGGGTCCGCCCGTTCCGCGACGTTGCCCGACTGCACAACCTGCCATGCCCAGTAGCGCGAACGGATCGGCGTGCGGAAGAGTAGAGCAGTCAGGCAGGCGGCTCCCGTCAGCGCAATCATGATCGGGCCGGCCCGATAACGCGGGGGGCGTGGCGGTTTTCCGTCAACAGGCATACTCACGCAGAACATCTTACGTGAAGTTTACGCTAAGTGCCTCAATTCCACAGGGGTTGCGAGAAATCCACGATCTGCCGGCCTACGATTGGAAGACGCCTGTGTTCTAGGAAGCGAATCCAGCTACGTGATGACCAATCATTCGTTTGACCTCTTGATGCAGTTGGACACACAGCATATCCGCCTCGACTGCGCGGCCCTGCATCTGGCGCGCGACATCTACCCCTGCCTGGCACTGCCAACGTACCTCTCCCAGCTCGATGAGATTGCCGACGCCGTCGCGGACGCCCGTCCCGGATTATCGGCCACGCTGCGTTACCAGGCGATGCGGCAGGTGCTGGTCGGCGACTACGAATTGCGCGGCAACGAGGACGATTATTACGACCCGGAGAACAGCTACCTCAATCGGGTGCTGGACCGCCGGCTCGGCATCCCGATCAGCCTCTCGATCGTCTGGCTCGAGGTTGCCCGCCGACTGAAATGGCCGGTGGCCGGCCTGGGCTTGCCCGGGCACTTCATCATTCGCTTTGACGACGACGAGCATTACGTGCTGGTGGACCCGTTCCGCGAGGGCCGCACGCTGGCAATCGACGACTGCCATCGGATTCTGGAGTATTACTTCGATCGCCAGGTTCCCTTCTCGCCTGACTTCCTGAGACCGGTCAACGTCCGTCTGATCCTGGCGCGGATGCTCAACAACCTGCGCAACATCTACACAGCCAACCACGATTGGGAGCGCCTGGCAACGGTCCTCCAACGCCTGGCGAGCGTCGAGCCCAGCAACGCCCGGCACTTGCATGATCTCGCCGGCCTGCTCTACCGCCAAGGCGACGCCCAGATGGCGCATGCCCAGCTGTCGAAGAGCCTCCAGC
This sequence comes from uncultured Planctomycetales bacterium, assembly GCA_964508075.1. Taxonomy (GTDB): domain Bacteria; phylum Planctomycetota; class Phycisphaerae; order UBA1845; family Fen-1342; genus JALSRY01. The sequence continues at coordinate 3,861 of CAZDTB010000354.1, read as the reverse complement.
AACAGCCGAACGCGGACGGTCAATTCCTCACCCGCGAGCGGCTGGCGCACCTCGAAGCAATCATCGCCTCACTGAACTAGAGCGCTCGGCAACTTGCCTTTACTCCCCGCCTTTTTCGGGAACCAGCCCTGACCTGCCGAGTCAAACCAAGAGTGGACTACCGCGAAGGTGTGTCCGCGGGGCACGCTGCCGCCGGGGAAATCTGGGAGGCAAGACATGAGGACTCTCCTGACAACCGGACTGGTCTTGCTCATGACAGCTTCCGCGGCCGTCGGACAAGATCGAGCGACAGCCGACGGCGAGGCAACCGCGCGGTTCGGCATATCCAATCCGCCGGCCTTGCTGAACGAACGGATCGAGGAGGTTGCTCTCCAGGAAGTGCCGCTGGATCACGTACTGGAATGGATCTCGGACTTTACGCCCCTGAATGTCGTCGTCCGCTGGGAGGTGCTTGAGGACGTAGGCATCGAGCGCGACCAGCCGATCACGATTCAGGTTCACAACCTGCGTTTGTCACAAGTGTTATGGCTGATCCTGTGCGAAGCCGGCGGGCCGGACGTGCGGCTCGCCTACCGGGTCGATCCCGGGCTGCTGATCGTCTCGTCCGAGGAAGACCTGGAGCGGGACATGCTCGTCAGGGTCTATGACGTCAGCGACCTGCTGCTCCAAGTCCCGCGTTTTCCTGACTGCCCGCAAATCGACATCGCCCAAACGCGTGGGAGTGGCAGCCAATCCGTGCTCACCGATCGCGGCGGTGCCGAGCGAGAGAGCGAGCACCCAGGCGGCCGAGCGCCGCAGGACGACGCCGAGCGGTTGATCGAGGTGATCACCGGAGCGATCGAGCCGGACAGTTGGCTAGTCAAGGGCGGGCGGGGAACGATCCACGCCTGGGGCAGTCTGCTGGTTGTGCGAAACAGCATTAGCGTACATCAGGCGTTGGGCGGATACCTTGAGGAGAGCGATTAGACCATGGTGGGCCGTGGAGGTGCATCGCCACTTCGGCTCTGGCAATCACGCTCGCGGATCGGCCATCGGGAACATAACCTTTGCAACCTTAGCGGGTTACGGCAATCCGCCCGACGGGCAGCTTGATGAGCCCAACGCACGCCCGGACAAAACGAAGATTGGCGCTTTTTTGGGAACTGGTGCTCGTGCGCGGAGTTATTATACTTAGTGGCGCGGGGAATGAGTCCCCGTAGCGGATCGAAGGCTGACACGGTCACAATCCTGGAGTGGCAACAATGAAAGTTCTGATAGCGGCGGGCCTCGTGCTGAGTCTGGCTGGTTCGACCGCGCTCGCGCAGATCGGCGCGGGTGAGGAGCCCGGCAGCGGCGCACGTTCCCGCATCCCCAGCACACTGAAGTATCTGAACGAACGCATCGACGAAGTCACCTTCGAGGAAGCCCCGCTCGATCAGGTCATGGACTGGATGGGCACGCTCACGCCGATGCAGATCAACGTGCGGTGGCAGGTGCTCGAAGACGCCGGCATCGAGCGCGACAAGCCCATCACGATGAACTTCCGCGGGTTGCGCCTTTCGCAGGTGTTGTGGCTGGTTATGAAGGAAGCCGGTGGGAGCGATCTCCCGCTCGCCTACCGCGCCAGCGGGAAAGTCCTGACGATCTCCACCGAGGAGGATCTTGGCAGGGAGATGGTCATTCGGGTCTATGACGTCAGTGATCTGTTGGTCCGCGCCCAGCGCTTCACCAGCGCGCCGCAACTCGATCTCGCCCAGGCCGGACAGCAGTCTGGCCAAGGCGGCGGCGGCGGCCGGAGCATCTTCGGCGGCGCCGGCGGGGGAGGCGGAGGCCAGCGCGAAGACGACCAGCGCGGCGGCGGCCGAGACTCCGACAACGACGACATCAACGAGCTGATCGACCTGATCGTTCAGACGGTCGAGCCCGACAGTTGGACGGACAACGGCGGTCTCGGGACGATCCAGGCCTTCCGCAACCTGCTGGTCGTCCGCAACAACATCCTGGTGCACCAGGCCTTGGGTGGTTACGTCGAGGAGGCCGACTAGGGCACCGGCATTCCGCTGCTTCCACCGCGGACACGTTGTTGTCGGGCGACGTGACCGCGCGGCAATGGACCGCATGCCTCGAACCACGGAGCTGCTGTGGTACATCCTGGGTATTGGCGTGATCGGTGTCGGTACGCTGCTGCTCGGAATCCTCGCAGGGCGCCTGGTGAGGAAGCGCTTACGCAGCGATCAGCCCACCGAGCCGTTCACCATCCAAGATCTGCGCGAGATGCGCGAGCGGGAGGAGATTACCCCCCAAGAGTACCAGGCCATGCGAGCCACGATCATCGGGCGCCTCAAGGCCGCGCCGCGATCCGAGCCCCGGAAACCCAGGCCCCTCGATCCGCAAGCCGGGTGCCAGCGCCCGGATGCCAACTCCGGCCCGCCTCCCGCGGAGGACCGCTGAGCCAAAAGCGAACCCGAGCGCTTCAAACTGGACGCCGCTCAGGGTAAAATCGGTTCAGGTGACATCTGGGACACGTCGAAAGGATAAGGGCCGGCTGGCCGTCACAGCCGCATGAGCCGAGGTGGATCAATGAGCGGTAGTCGAGGCACGACCGGCAAACGCAGCCGCAGAGGAAACGTCTGTAGCTTCTGCGGGAAGGGATCGCGTGAAGCCGGCCCGATGGTCGAGGGGGCCGACGACGTCTATATCTGCGCGTCGTGCATCGATCTCTGCCACAACCTGGTAAAGGAGGAGCGCCGCCGGGCCAGCCGCGGACGCAGCCTGCTCAAGACCATCCCCAAGCCACGCGAGATCTTCGAGTTCGTCGACCAGTACGTCATCGGGCAGGACCTCGCCAAGAGGGCCGTGGCGGTCGCGGTCCACAATCATTACAAGCGGCTCTCGCACGGCGACTCGGCGACCGACGACGAGGTCGAGCTCGACAAGAGCAATGTCCTGCTGATCGGCCCGACCGGCTCCGGCAAAACCCTGCTGGCCCGCAGCCTGGCGCGGCAACTCAACGTCCCGTTCGCGATCGGCGACGCCACCACGCTCACCGAAGCCGGGTACGTCGGCGAGGATGTCGAGAACATCCTGCTCAAGCTGCTCCAGAACGCCGACTACGACCTCGAAGCCGCCCAGCGCGGCATCATCTACCTCGACGAGATCGACAAGATCGGGAAGACCTGGAACAACATCTCGATCACGCGCGACGTCAGCGGCGAAGGTGTGCAACAGGCCCTGCTCAAGATGCTCGAAGGCACCATCAGCAACGTACCCCCGCAGGGCGGGCGCAAGCACCCCGAGCAGCAGTACATCCAGCTCGACACGAGCAACATCCTGTTCATCTGCGGCGGGACGTTTGTCGGGATCGAGGACATCGTCGGCAAGCGCCTCGGGAAGAAGATGATCGGCTTCGGCCAGGCCGGCACCCGCCCGAGCGAAAAGATGCGCCAGGACCTGCTGGGGCAGATCAACGTCGATGACGTGCTCGAGTTCGGCTTGATCCCTGAACTCGTCGGGCGATTGCCCGTGCTCAGCTCGCTGTTGCCGCTCGACGTCGACGATCTCGTCAAGATCCTCGTCGAGCCGAAGAACGCACTGGTCAAACAGTACAAGAAGTTCTTCGAGATGGAGGGCGCCGAGTTGGAGTTTACCGACGCGGCTCTGCGGGAGATTGCCTCGATTGCCAAGCGCAAGGAAACCGGCGCGCGTGGCTTGCGCAGCGTCGTCGAAGACTGCATGTTCAACCTGATGTACGACCTGCCCGAACAGGAACGCGGGATGAAGTTCGTCGTCACTCCCGAGATGATTCGCGGCGAAACGCAGAAGCACCCCCGCGACGACTCGGCCGCCGCCTGATCCGACCGCAGGTCGGCAAACACGATCTCA
>CAZDTB010000353.1:0-5247 GCA_964508075.1 uncultured Planctomycetales bacterium | reverse complement strand
GACGGCCGGCGGCCGGACGCGGAGACTCTTGGGCGCCGGCGCGAGCGTCGCGGCGGCCCCCTGGGGCCGCCGTAGAGGGTCGAAGTTCTCCCAAGGCCGACGTCGGCCGCGGGGGGCCGACGCTACCCGCGAATCCGCGCGCGACGCATTGTTAGAAAAGGTCGTCCAGCTCGTCGTCACCTCCGCCGGGGAGCTCACCGTATTGTTTCAGATGCTGCTGGATCAGCTCGCTTTCGCGCTTGGTGTACATGCGGTCTTCCTCCCACACGAAGAAGCATGCCTCGGCCGGCGACTGGAGCTTGTCCAGCAGACCCGCCTGTACGTTCTCGGTCCCCTTGATCACGATGGGTTTCTTGCCGGAATCAGCCAGGAGGAAGACGCCTTCGACGGCCGGGACCTCGTCCACGTTTGGGCGGTTAAACTCCAGCCAGCGCTCCGGAGGCAGCGGTGGCTGCGCAATCGTCAGCCGGAGGTCGCATTGCAGACAGCGCCTGGCCTCCGCCTGCGCATCTTCGGGTGGGTACGTTCCCTCGATCTGTCGAAAATCGGTCCGGCGCTGCTCGGGCGCTGCGCAGGGGAACAGTATGCGTGGGCGCGGTGCGAATCCTTCCTCCCGTCCGATCCGAGGATTGGCGGGCGGATGCTCACCGAGTTGCAGTGACATCTGTCCATCGCCGCCGAGATACTGATCGATTCGTTCGGCGGCTGCGCGCCCGGAAGCCACGGCTTGGATTGCCGATCCGCCGCCGGTGGACACGTCGGCGATATCGCCCGCCAGAAAGACGCCGTCTTGTTCGGCGGGGATGCCGTCCCGTGGGGCCTGGCCAATCGCGAGGATCACCGCGCTGGCGTCGACCGTCATCCGCTGCTGTTCGTCGAAGGTTGGGGCGAAGTTCCGCTGTTCGTCGAACACAGTCAGGCAGCGCCGGAACTCCATGCTCCTTACGTTTCCGTCGGCCCCCTTGATCGCAGCGGGCCCCCAACTGCAATTGATCTCGATCCCCTCGGCCTCTGCCTTTTCAATCTCGTGGTCGTAGGCCGGCATCTCTTCCCGGCTTTCCAGGCAAAACAGCCGCACCGTTCCGCGCGACAGCCTCAGTGCGGTCATGGCCACGTCGATGGCGACGTTTCCGCCACCCACCACGATGATCTCCTGACCGAGATGAAAGGTGTTTCCGGCCTTGGCCGCGCTCAGGAAGTCAAGCCCCCACAACGCTCCGCTAAGTTCGCTTCCTGCGATGGCGATCTTCTTGCTGTTGGGCAGGCCCACGGCGATGAGCACGGCGCCAAACCCTTGGCTCAACAGATCGGCCATCGCCTCGCTGGTGTTCAGTCGGCACCCGGTCTTGATCTCCACGCCCAGCTCTCGGATAACGGCGAGGTCTTTCTCCAGGACCGCCTGGGGAAGTCGGTACGTCGGAATGGAAAGCGCCGGCATGCCGCCTGCTGATTTCGCGGCCTCGAAAACCGTGACGGTGTGGCCTTTGAGCCGGAGGAAGTAAGCTGCCGCCAACCCGGCCGGTCCGGCGCCAATTACGGCGATCTTCTTGTCGCTGTCGGGAGACTGCGCCATTACGTTAGGCAAGACCCCGTCAGCGGTCTCCAGTGCGAACCGTTTCAGTGCACAGATGGCGATCGGATCATCGATTTGCCCGCGCCGACACTCGAGTTCGCACAGATGAAAACAGATGTACCCCAACACATTGGGCAGCGGCAGCTTCTCCCAAACCAGCGCGGCGGCCCGGTTGAAGTCACCGGCGGCAACGGCCCGGACGTACCCCGGCACGTCCACGCCGGCCGGACACGTATGCACACACGGTATCAACCAGCGCTCTCGGTCGCCCGGCGGCGCGCTCTTGTCCGTCAGGCACCCGGTGGGACAGACTTCGACGCATGCTCCGCAGAACCGGCACCCCGACTCAATCAGCGTCGGGGCGATGCTGCCAACCACCAGGCGGCCGTCGTGATGAACGATCCCGAGCGCTTCGACGCCGCGCACCTGATTGCACATCCGTACGCAGCGGGCGCACTCGATGCAGAGATTGAAGTCGCGCGCGAAGAGTGGGTCGTTATCCAGCACGGGCAATCCGACGGGTCGATAGCGCGGCGTCTCCTCCTTGACGCCTACGTACTCCGCCACCTTGCGCAGCTCGCAATTATGAAACTGGTTGCAGCAGCGCTCCTCTTTCGGGACGTTGGCGGAGCAGTCCTCCAGGCTGCAACCTTCACGCTGGGCGCAGGTCAGGCACGCGTGCGGGTGGCGCGCCAGGATCTTCATCAAACTCGTGCGTCTGAGCTCTTTGAGCGTCTCGCTCTCGGTTTGGATCGACATGCCGGCGGTCACCGGCGTCTGGCAGGCACGTACCGGTTCGGGCTGCCCTGCCACCTCGACTACACAGAGGCCGCAACCTTCCAATTGCGGATTGTTGGGGCGGGACGATTCGTCCTCGAGTGGCGGCTCGTTCGCATAACGCGTCTCGCCCTGGAAGACACACGGGGCGAGCGGCAGGTCCTTGAAAGGCGGAAGGTCGGGATGACTGCAAAGAGACGGAATGTACACACCGTTGGCTGTCGCGGCGGAGATGATTGTGGCGCCGTCTTCCGCCTCGCATGTGTTGCCATTCAGTGTGATGTTGACCATAGGACCCGCGATCTCAATCCCCAATCGTCAATCCCCAATCGTCAATCCCCAATCCCCAATCGCGATTGTTACCAGGAATGCGAGATCGCCACCGGCTTACATGCCTGAACACAAGGCAGCGGAGGCCGATCATGGTCCGGCTTGCAGGGATTGCATGCGTACTTAAGTTTCTTGCGTTGCTGCTCGCTCACCAGCGCCACCGGCTCGTCACGTAGCGGGTCGTTGGGATCGTCATCAACAATGAACACGCCTTGCGGACAGGCCGACACGCAATCGCCACAACCGTTACACTTGTCAGTATCGATAGCGATGAAGAAGTCGCCCGAGCCGTCCTTATAGCCATAGTTCGCAATCATGATCCGCAATCCCCAATCGTCAATCCCCAATCGTCAACCACCTCAGGCCTTACGGCGTTTCTTCTCCAGAGCCTGGGCAAACAGGGCCGCGCCCAGCGCGCCGGCAATCTGCGAGTCATAATGGGTCTTCAGAGCCTCCAGACCCAGTTCCCGCTCGAGGCGCGTGACCACCCCGCTGTTCTTGGCGATGCCCCCGGTGATGGCGAAATCCTTCCGCACCTCGATCCGCTCGAGCAGTGTCACGACCCGGTGAGCCATCGCGGCGCAGTAAGCCGCCAGCACCTTGTTCTTGGGCCAACCTTCGCGCAGCAGCGCCGAGGCCTCCGATTTGGCAAAGACCACGCAGGTACTCGAAACCGGCTCGGGCTCTTCCTCGACCGAGAGGGAGAGCTCGCCGACCTCCTCAATTGAAACCGAGAGAAGATCAGCGAAGACCTCCATCCCGCGGCCGGTACCGGCGGCGCACTTGTCATTCATCAGGAAGGCCTCGACCTTCCCGCGCTCGTCACAGCGGATCGCCTTGCAGTCCTGTCCGCCCATGTCCAATATCGTGCGCACGGAAGGCCCGTACATGAAGTTGCCGCCGCGAGCGTGGCAGGCGATCTCCGTGAGCGCCTTGTCGGCGAAGGGCACATTGACGCGGCCGTAGCCCGTGCCGACCGTGTAGTGGATGTCCTTCAGTGTCAGGCCGGTGCCCTCCATGGCCCAGTTGATTGACTGGTTGGCGCTCTCCGGACTGTCAAAGCCGGTGCGCTGGTTGCTGAAGGCGTAGAGCTTGCCATCCGTCATGACCACCGCTTGAGAACTGACCGAGCCTATGTCCACGCCGGCGCTGACGATGTCGGCGTTTTTCCAGTCCATATTCTCGTCGTGCCAGCGATACTCTTTCCAGCGCCAGAATTCCTTCTTCTCACTCGCCATGAGTGTCTCCCGCTTGAGGTCGCTTTCTAAGACTTACACGAGCCGGGTTGTCGGCCCGTCAGTCGTCAACCGTCAATCGTCAATCTGCAATCCGGGTCTACTCCGCAGCCGCCAGAGCTGCCCCCAGCGCCCCGATGTACTCGGGGTCTTCGGGGACGTGGACATCCGTCTCCAACCCGCGTCTCATGGCTTCCACGAAGCCGGGGTTCAGAGCTACGCCGCCGATCAGGGCCATCTCCTTCTCGAAGCCGACCTTCCTGACCATCGAGATGATCCGACTGGCGATGGCGTCCAACACGGCGCGCGCGATGTCCTGGCGTGGCGTCCTGGCGTGGATCAGCGTGACGACCTCGGATTCGGCGAAGACCGCGCACTGGGCGTTCATTTGTACCGCCTGCTGCGACGTCAGCGAAAGCGGGCCCAGCTCCTCCAGCGGAACCTGAAGCGCCCGGGCCATGCCCTCGGCGAACGTGCCTGCCCCGGCGGCACACTTCTCGTTATAGGCGAAGTCGATCACCCTCCCGTGCTCGTCGCAGCGCACCATGCGCCCCTCTTCCGCCCCCACATCGACCACCGAGCGGCAGGATGCCAGGACGTGCACAGCCCCTTTGGCGGCGGCGCCGACCTCGGTGATCTCGCGATCCGTGAGGGCACAGTCCTTCCGCCCGGTGCCGGTGGCCGCGAACCGGACCACCTGATCCTTGGTCAGGTCGGCGGCGGCCAAGGCCTGCTCCACCGCCTCTTGCGTGGCGGCAGTGGTGTCAATGCCGGCTAGAACCAGACTCTTGGCCAACATCTTGCCATCTTCCGCCAACACCACCTTGATGGTCTTCGCTCCGATATCAATGCCGGCAGTAATCATGCTCTCTTGGTCTCCAGTGCGACGATTGACGATTTGCGCTTGACGATTAAGCTCGGACCGGCCGAACCCAAATCGTCAATCGTCATTCGTCAATCCTTCTTGACTCCCAACGTTTCCATGAACGCGTCGAAACGATCTCTGACGCGCGCCTCGTCGAACTCACGCTCGTCACCCATGTTCCCCTCGAACGACATCACCGGATAACCGGCCTCGATCAGGCCCAGACGGTTCTCGGCGATGCCCACCGACAGACCTTCGCAGCCCCGGTTGTAGTGCAGCAGGATTCCGTCGAGGTGCCATTCTTTGGCGATCCTGGCCATCATCTCCGTCTTGATGTGCGGGGAGTAAAAGTGTTGCCATTCGGGCTTGCTGAGCGTCCAGTCGGTGTACAGCCGGAGGGCCTGGTCACGATCCCGGATCTCGACGCCCTGCTGCATGGGCGTCGTGCGCGGGCCCCACGACCCGTC
>CAZDTB010000352.1:0-5252 GCA_964508075.1 uncultured Planctomycetales bacterium | reverse complement strand
AGGTCCCCACGGAAACTCCGTGGGGAACTTCGTCAGCGGAATGTACATCAGCCAGAAGGCGGCAACCAGCACAGCCCATACGAGGATGTGCCACCCGAGAGTTGTCAAGACAGGCCGCTGCGCGTCCCCTTCAGTTTGGCGGCGTCCGTACGGCAGTGTGGCCGGCTGTTCTGGCTTATCGACGGGCATTTCATCTCTCAAGGGCATGGTAGCTCTCGGATTCGACTTGCGCTGATACTGTCACCACAAACGGCTCGCGCCCCACAACTCAGTCTGCGGGCATGCATTCTCGCTGGTTCAGGGTGCGTGCCGCATGCACGAGCGGGTCGCTATTGGCGACTGCTGTCGCCGCTAGCATCTCCGGCACCGGGGCGTTGGTGCACGTTTCTTGGCTGCGGTCGCGCGAACTCAAGGCCGCGACTCGCCCGACCACACGCTCATCGATCTCCCACTGCTCGTCCGCATAGTCCCAGGCTTTTGAGCGCGCGTGGAGGAAGTCGCGGAAGGCCGGCAGTTGTCGGCGGCGCGAGGTGTAGTAGTAGCGGATGCCCTTCCAGATCGCGACGTTCGCGATCCACGAGCGCCATTTGAGCGGAAACAGGCGCAGTCGGCGGAAGGTCGAGCCGAGCGAGAAGAACTCGCCGAACGCCGCCATCTGCGCATGGCGAAGCTGCTTCGGCGTCATCTGCTTCGGCTCGTAGACGACCGACGAGCCGTTGTAGCGCTCCCAGTCGTATGTGCGAAGCCGACCTTCACGCCGGAATTGCTCGAAGAAGTGCGTGCCCGGATACGGCGTCAGGATCGGGTAACAGCTCATCGACAGGTTCATGCGCTGCGCGAAGTGGCAGGCGTCGCGGCAGTCGCGCCACGTATCGTGGTCGAAGCCGAAGATGAACGCGCCCCACAGGTTGATGCCGTAGCTCTGAATCTTGCGAATGCGCCATTCGTACGTGTCGGGCGTGACGAAGCTCTTGCCGGCCTCAGCCAGCGTATCGGCTTTGGGGCTTTCCAGCCCGAGGATCAGGCCGACGCAGCCGCTGGCCTTCATCGCCTGCAACAGACGATCGTTGCCGGCGATGACGCAGTCGCACTGGCTGGCCCAGGCAATCTTCAGCGGACGCAGCGCTTCGCACAGCTCGATCGCCCAGTTGTGCTTCCCGCCAAAGTTGTCGTCCGCGAAGATGTAGCACCAGGCTTTGTGGCGCTCCTTCGCTTCGCGGATCTCCTCGACGATGTCCGCGATGCGGCGCTGACGGAACTTGCGGCCGAACACCGCCGGCGTGGTGCAGAAGTTGCAGTCGTGCGGGCAGCCGCGCGTGGTCTGGATCGGGTTGGCGACCAGGTAGTCGCGCGGGTCGAGCAGGTCTTTACGCGGGGTGGCGATCTCGGCGCTCGGGTACACGGCCCAGTCGTAGATCGGCTTGATCCGCGTCCGCGGATCCAGGCCAGACTCGGCCGCCGCTTCCCAGTCGGCGATCAGATGCGGCAGCGTGGACTCGGCATCTCCTTTGCAGACGGAATCAGCGTGCTGCGACGCCTCCTCCGGCAGCGCGCTGGGATGAATCCCGCCGAGTACCACCGTCACGCCCAGTCGACGATACTCGTCGGCGAGCTCATACGCCCGCCTGGCTTGAGTGGTCATCGCCGAAATGCCGACCAGGTCGACGTCCGCCTGGGGCCTATGCGGCGATTGGAGCGTGCACTCGTCGACGACCTCGACGTCCCAGTGGGGCGGCATGATCCGGGCACAGATCGTCAACCCGGTCGGCGCGAACAGCGCCTTGCGTGTGAAGGTCATAGCGCGGATGACTTCCGGCATCGTGATGTTGCTCAGCGGCGAGTTCGGGTTGATAAACCGAATTCGTCGCCGACGCGCCGGCGTAGCAAAGACCATGCGAATCTCCACTTACGGGAAGTGCCGCCAAGCTGGCTGGCACCCATGCCGCCGTTGATATCGGACCGCCGGCCCCGCCCCGGCTCCCGTTTGTTCGGGGCAGGTGTTTTCGCAGCGGCCTTCGCGTTCCAGTATACTGGGGGATGTTAGTGACAGAAACCAGGCAAGAAACGGAGTGGAGGAATGAAGCGACACTGGATGTGCGTCGGGCTCATGCTGGCGTGGTTGGTTCCAGCATTCACGCCCACGTTGAGCGACTGGCAGAGCATCGTGCCGGGGATCGATTATCAGGAGTTCACCGTTTCCGGGCCCAACAACCTGTTTGTCGCCCGGATGGAGCGCGACAACCTGGACTGCACGATCGACACGATGATCGGCCAGGGCAAGCTGGTCGGCGGCACGGAGCGTGTCAGCAGCATGGCCGCCCGACGCGAGGGCTCCATCGGCTACTGGGGTGAGGTGTGGGGGCAATCATACGACGTCGTCGTGGCCGTCAACGGCGACTTCTACAGCGCCGGCGTGCCCGTGAGCGGGCAGATCTCCGGCGGGTGGTACGCCAAACGGTTCGGCAACTTCACGGGCGGAAGCGGGTTCGCCTGGCAGTTGGATCGCGACGCATTCATGGGCGAGTGCGTGCGCCACCTCGCCAACAAGCAGAAGGTCGCCTACCCCGCGACCGGACATGACCAGAACATCCAGGGCGTCAACACGGTTCGCGACACCAACCAGCTCATCCTGTACACGCACCAGTACGACCTGACCACCGGGACCGACGATTCCGGCGTCGAGGTGCTGGTGGAGATGACGCGGCCAACGATGATCCTGCCTACGCCGAACTACGCCGTCGGCACCGTGGTCGAGATTCGCGAGAACGCCGGCTCGACCGTGGTCCCGTTCGATCACGTGGTGTTGTCGGCGCATGGCACGGCGGCGAGCACGTTGCTGAACAATGTCAGCATCGGGGCCGAAGTCCAGATCTCGCAGGAGATCACGCATTACGAGCATGATTGCAGCACGCCGAACCCGTGGGACTGGACCAAGACCTACGCCAGCATCGGCGGCAGCTACCACTTTCTGGAGGAAGGCGAGGTGCAGACGTTCGACGACCCGGGCGCCAACCAGCGCCACCCGCGAACGGCCGTCGCCTTCGACGATGACTACATCTACTTCGTCGTCGTCGACGGCCGCTCGGCCATCAGCGTCGGCATGAACATGACCGAGCTGGGCGACTTCTGCCTGGATTACCTGGCGGCGGTCGAGGGCATCAACCAGGACGGCGGCGGCTCGTCAACCATGTGGCTCGACGGCGAGGTGATGAACGTCCCCTCGGACGGGAGTGAACGTTCGGTGGCCAACGGGCTGATGATGGTCGTCGTCCAGCCGATGGAGCAGTCGTCCCGATTCACGGCTGACCAGGACGTGAGCGTGGTCACCGCCGTCGGCGTCCGCATCGGACCCGGCACGAACTACGCCGAGTCGGACTCGCTGCCGGCGAATACGGACGGCGTGGTGCTCGGCCACTCGCTCAGCGGCATTCTGGCGACCGGCGCGTACTGGTGGAAGTGCGATTTCACCGGCGTGGTCGGCTGGGTGCCGGAGAGCGCGCTTCTGGAAGGCGAGTGCGCCGGCGATTACAACGGCGACGGCGTGATCGATTTTGACGATCTGATCTACTGCGAATTCTGCATGCAGGGTCCCGACGTTACCTACGTCCCGGGGCACTTCTGCCTGGCCGGCGACGCCGACGACGATCTGGACGCGGACCTGGCCGACTTCGCCGTCTTCCAGCAGTGCTTTACGAGCCCGTAGCCCGAATGGTGCGTCAAGGGACGCACCCCACAAGGCTGCTCTTGGGCAGTGGCAGGCTTCGGCGCGTATCCTGAGATGGTTGAGAGACTCTGCTCAAGAGCGACACCCGGCGGACGTGAATGCGGACGGCTCTACGCGTACGGTCGGTCATCGGGAAACGGCGAATCCAGATCATCGAACGGCCAGTCGGGAATATCGAAGTCGTACAAGCGGTCGTATGCCTCTCCCGCTAGAGCAGCCATGCTTCTATAAGAGCAGCCGGGGTCGAGAAAGGACTCATCAACGACCGTCAGCAGCGCATGCGCCTCTAAGCAGTGCTGGATCCCAGCCATAGTAAGTAGGAGCCTGTGCTCCTTGAACTTCCTCCTTCTTCGCTCAGAGGGTGTGGCAGCCACGAACGCTGAAACCAGGTTGGCGTTGGCTTGGCGCCATTTGATCCAGTCTAGAACCGGGCGGCCCGCCCAAAGCTTGTGCAGGTCCGAGACCTCCGATTCGCTTAGCGAAGCCCGCAGCTCGTCGGCGAGACCCTCGCAGGCTAAAGCGTACTTGCCGAGTCCCATCTGTTTGTAGACTCCAACATCGTTTATTCGTTGGCAGGCGGCTCTCGTGCCAGCACCTCGCGGAGGCCTCTGTGCGCGGGCAGCCTTCTTCTACTGTTTGTGCGCGCCGGTGGTCCGGGTGCTCCGGGGTCTCCGGGCACGCGCCCTAAGAAGCTTCACTTGAGGCTTCATCGGCTCTCCACACCGGAAGCAGTACGAACCTTCCTTATGTTCGATCTCCCTCCGACAATGCGGGCAGCGCGTAAGAAGCTGGCTACCGCACTTTGGGCAGTAGCACGGGTTCGCGTCGGGGTAATGGGCGCGTGTGTACCCAATCGGCTTGATGACGTCGCATCCAGGTTTTGGGCAAACCCCGTAATATGCTTCTCTGGTCATGGTCAGGCCAACCTTCCTTGCGGTTCGCTCTTCGAGCACTTCCCGCACGGTCGTCACGACGATGCCGTTGCCCGTCTCGCGCAACAGGCGGTCAATCTTCCGCATGCCGTCCGTACTGCAGTGCAAGGGTGAACGGTCGTGTTCGCGAAAGCTCAGTCTTGCTCCTTTGGTCTCGATTTGCGAAATGGCACGACGTCATCGGGGAACCGGACTGGCGTCGTGTCGTGGGTCTCCCGCACAGTGTTGCCACTTAGGTCCATCTCGATGTCTGATGCGCAGCCGGACAACAGGATCGTCCCTTGTTCCGTCAGCCTGATCGACAAGCCAGAAGCCGAACTGCGATCCAGGCACCAGCGGCAGCGGTGGGGATTGTCCTGCGATCCCTCGCCGTATAGGCACGTGGTATGGCGCCCGCAGCAGGGGCATTCCATTAAGCCGACGGCCTCTAGCGCTCGGTAGTTCAACCGCAACAAGTGGCCGAGCTTTCCCAGCATCGTTGGCTCTGCCCACCTCGGGAGGGCGCGCACAACCGCGAATAGGACGATGTTCGTTTCGTACAGAAGGTTGGCCGTTTGTACTTTGCACGCACCTGTCCACGCAGTGAAGTACCGATC
>CAZDTB010000351.1:0-5271 GCA_964508075.1 uncultured Planctomycetales bacterium | reverse complement strand
GCGAGATCTACCGCATGAGCGGCCAGATTGTCACGACGCGTGCCTGCGTGCAGACGGCCGAGGGTGACAAGAATGGGTTGTGGACGACGGTGATGGCGGCGGCGGTGTTCGTGTTTGACTGATGTCCGGACGCGGCGTCGGCCGCGCTGGAGGGTTCAGGGTTCGGGGTTCAGGGTTCGGGGTTCAGGGTTCAGAGGCGGGATCGACGACCTTCCTGTCTGCCGAACAAGTGCGTGTTTGCCAGCGAAGGCGAGTGGCCTGATGTCTGTTACGATGCCGGACAGTTTCTTGGGGCTGGACGGTCGCGACGCCGAGTACGAGACGGCGCGTTTCGCGGTGCTGCCGATTCCGTATGACGCGACCACGAGCTTTAGCGCCGGGGCACGGGAGGGGCCGCGGGCGATCATCGCGGCTTCACGCCAGGTTGAGGACTACGATGTCGAGCTCGGCCGCGAGTCGTACCAGACGGGAATCGCGACGCTCGATCCGTTGGAGCCGGACGCCCGTGGGCCGGAAGCCATGCACCAGCGCATCTATCAAGCTGCTCGCCGGATCGTCCGCGACGACAAGTTCCTGATCGGCCTGGGCGGCGAGCACGGCGTGACCTCGGGGTTGGTCCGTGCCGTGCGCACGAGGCACAAGAAGCTGAGCGTGTTGCAGATCGATGCCCACGCCGATCTGCGGGACCGCTACCACAACTCGCCCTATAGCCACGCCTGCGTGATGCGTCGCATCCACGAGCTGGGTGTCGACGCGGTCGGGGTTGGCGTTCGCAGCTACTCGCGCGAGGAGGCGCGTTTTATCCGCTCGGCGAAGAAGACCATCATTCCGGCGCGCGTGTGTCACGAGAGCGACACCTGGATCCAGGGCGCGGTGCAGGCACTCGGCGAGCTGGTCTACGTGACGATCGACCTGGACGGGCTCGACCCGGCCTACGCGCCCGGCGTCGGTACGCCGGAGCCCGGCGGACTCGACTGGCACCAGGTCGCCGACCTGCTGGCGGCGGTCGCGAGCGAACGCGAGATCGTCGGAGCCGATGTGGTCGAGGTTCGCCCGCTGCCGCCGGCAACCGTGACGGAGTACCTTGCGGCGAAGCTGGTCTACCGCATCATCGGGCTGGTATCCAACTAGCGCGTCCCGCGGGGGAGGTACGCTGCCCCGCGCTGCGCAAGGGATGTGCCGGTTCACTTGTCATTCGCAGTGTAGCGACGTAGCTTGCCGACATGAAACGCCAACCGTCCGGCGACGTGAGCAGGCCATCCGCGGTTCTGCCGGTGGTGATCCTGCTGGGCGCGCTGTTGGCAAGCGTGCCGGCCGGCTGTAGCGCGGTTCGGCTGTGGCGACGCTTGCCGGCGCGGCACGTGGCGGCACTCGAGCTGCCGGAGCTCGAGGCGGCGTTCGAGCGCGTCAACCGCGCGATGACCCCCGAAGCGCGGGAAGCCCTGGCGCTGCGGGAGGCGAGTCGTACGCTGAGCGGTGCCCTGACCAACGCGGTCGAACCAGACCAGCTTCAGCGCACCATGGCGCGGGCCGTCAGCTTGCTGACTCGATCGCAGGTCGGGCGTTTGCAGTTGGCGGCTGCCCGCATGTGGTTGCTGGAGGAGGCGGGTGAGCCGATCGAGAGCTGGTGGCCGTCGCTACGCGTGCTCCTGGTGGGGATACAGCGGGCGAATCTCGAACATCACCAGGTGGCCCTGACGCAACACTGGGCGACAGCGTACCGGGTGGTCGGTCTCGGGCCGGGGACAGCGTACGAGTTGGCCGAGGACCTGGTTGGGCACCCGCACGGACCGTTCCTGGAGTTCTTCGTGCCACGTCTGCGACGCGTCGCGGCGGAGCGCGAGCAGGCGGGCGACGAAGTTGCCGCGGCCACCTGTCGTCGGGTGCTCGCCGGGCTGCTGAAACAATGGGTGCTCGAGTCGGGCGCCACAGGTCTGCGTTTGTTGGCCGCCGACCTGCTGGCCGAGTCACTTGAGGCGGACGCCGGCACCGAAGAGGCGGAAACACAGGCGCTCGCGAAGGATCTCCGCCGGTGGCGCTCGGTGTATCACGAAGCGGCCCGCCGCCGCCCGATCGCCACGCTGGCCGCACATCGCAAGCCGGCCCTTGCGCCGGCAGCGCACGAGCGGTTGGTCGCGCGGATCGGGCTGATGACCTGGCTTGGGTCGGCCACGCTCATGGCCGGTGTCGTCGCGATTCTGTTCGGCTGGTCATGGGTTCGCAACCGCGAAGCCGCAACCGGCCGAGCCCGGCTCGCGCTGTGCGGGATCAGTGCGGCGCTACTCGTGATGATCGGCGGGGTGTTGTGGGTTCGTCTGCGGCCGGATTCAATCCGCGCCGACTTGCGCAGTGATTTCTCGGCTGTGCATTATTGGTGGCGGCATCCTTTTGTTGCCGCCGGATTGACCCTGATCGTGCTGCTGGTCATGGGGCTGTTGCGGGCGTCGGCGTCGAGCGTGAAACGGCACTTTCCCGCGCGACTAGGGGCGGCCGCGGCGGGAGCGTGGCTCGTGATCGCTGTTATGCTCTGGGGCTGTGCGTGGGCGGGGGAGCGTGCCCGGCGCGATTATGAACGCGCCACGCGGGCGGCCTACGAGCATCCCATAGCCGCGCTGACCGGGTCTGATGCGGAGAGCATGTTGGCCAGATTACGTCGGTGGGAGCCGTGATATGAACTTCGGTACCGCTCGACGGGCTTTGTGAGGGCCGGCAAAGGGAACTCGACATGAGAACGATCATCGAACCATTTCGCATCAAGGTCGTCGAGCCGATCCGTATGACGACGCGTGAGCAGCGCGAAAGAATCTTGGATGAGGCAGGCTACAACGTCTTCCTGATCCACGCCGAGAACGTGTTGATCGACTTACTGACCGACAGCGGCACCGGGGCGATGAGCAGCCTGCAATGGTCAGGGATCATGCGGGGCGACGAGTCGTACGCCGGCGCGAAAAGCTGGTACGTCTTCCGCGAGAGGATCCAGGAGCTCACCGGGTTCGAGCATATTCTCCCGACGCACCAGGGCCGCGCCAGCGAACGCATCCTGTTCGAGCTGGTCGGCGGACCGGGCAAGGTCGTGCCGAACAACAACCACTTCGATACGACCCGCGCCAATGTCGAAC
Organism: uncultured Planctomycetales bacterium; assembly: GCA_964508075.1. GTDB lineage: Bacteria > Planctomycetota > Phycisphaerae > UBA1845 > Fen-1342 > JALSRY01. The sequence goes on along the minus strand of CAZDTB010000351.1, from coordinate 2,152 downwards.
ACACGGGCGCCAAAGCCGTCGATCTCGTCATCGAGGAGGGCAAGCACCCGACCAGCCGACACCCCTTCAAGGGCAACATCGATCTCCAGAAACTCGAAAACCTGATCAACGAGGTCGGGACCGAGCACATCCCGCTGGAGATGGTGACGTTCACGAACAACAGCGGCGGCGGTCAGCCGGTCAGCCTCGAAAACCTGCGCGCGGTGCGGAAACTGTGCGACCGATACGGCCTGCCGTTCTTCCTCGACGCCTGCCGCTTCGCGGAAAACGCGTATTTCATCAAGCGGCGCGAGCCCGGGCAGGCGGACCGCAGCGTACGCGCGATCGTCCGCGAGATGTTCGAGCTGGTCGACGGCGCGACGATCAGCGCCAAGAAAGACGGGCTGGTGAACATCGGCGGCGTGCTGCTGTTGCGCGACGACGCCCTCGCCCAGAAGGCCGACGAGCTGCTCATCCTGACCGAAGGGTTCGTCACGTACGGCGGACTGGCGGGGCGTGATTTGGAGGCGATGGCGCAGGGCTTCGAGGAGGTCGTCGACGAAGATTACCTTCAGTATCGAATCCGCGCCACCGAGTATCTTGGCGAGAAGCTGCTCGCTGCCGGTATCCAGATCGTGGAGCCGCCGGGCGGCCATGCGATCTACATCGACGCCAAGCACTTTTGCCCGCACATTCCGCCGGAGCAGTTCCCGGGGCAGGCGCTGGTATGCGGGCTGTACCGTCACGCCGGGATCCGCGCGGTCGAGATCGGCAGCGTGATGTTCGGGCAGGGTGGCAACGTGCCGGCGATGGAGCTGGTGCGGCTGGCGATCCCCCGACGGGTATACACGCAGAGCCATTTGGACTATGTGGTCGAGGCGACCACGGAGGTATTCGAGCAACGCAACCAGCTGCGCGGGTTGGAGATCGCCTCACAGCCGCCGGCCCTACGGCACTTCACCGCCCGCTTCCGTGAGCTGTAATGGATGCACCGGTTGTGAATGCGAGTACCGACAGACCGCCTGACCCGACGCTGGAGCCGATTCGCGAGAAGGTGCTCGCGGGTGAGCGGCTCTCACACGCGGACGGCCTGGCGCTGTACCGGACGCGCGACATTTTCACGCTGGGGCGGCTCGCCAACCTGGTCCGCGAGCGCAGGCACGGTCGGCGAGTGTACTACAATATCAACCGGCACATCAATTACACCAACTACTGCGTGCTGCGCTGCAGGTTCTGCTCGTTCTACCGGCCGTATCCCAAGAAAGGTAAGCCTGCTGCGGGCGGGTACGAGCTGAGCGTCGAGCAGATTGTGGCGACGGCCGCCGAAGCCGCCGACCGCGGGGCGACCGAGGTACACATCGTCGGCGGGCTGCACCCGACGCTGCCGTTCTCGTACTACACCGGCATGTGCCGGGCGATCAGCCAGCGCTGTCCACAGTTGCATATCAAGGCCTTCACCGCGATCGAAATCGTGCACTTCGCGCGAATCGCCAAGCCGCGGATGAGCATCGCGGAGGTGCTCGCCGCGTTACGTGAAGCCGGGCTGGGCAGCCTGCCCGGCGGCGGGGCGGAAATCTTCGACGAGCGCGTCCACGACGAGACCTTTCAGGCCAAGGTCGGCGAGCGGCACTGGTTCGACGTGCACCGCACCGCCCACGACCTCGGCATCCCCACTAATGCGACCATGCTGTACGGTCACGTCGAGTCCGTGGAGGAGCGTCTCAACCACCTGATCAAGCTCCGCGAACACCAGGATGTCTCGCTGGTGAACATGGAGAGCGACGAAGTGACGAAGCGACGAAGCGACGGAGGCATCGAGAGCCACGGAGCCACGGAGCCACGAAGGCACGGAGGGGGCAAGGCGGCGTTCAATTGCTGCGTTCCGCTCTCGTTCATCCCAGAAGGCAGCGCGCTGGCGCATCTGCCCGGGCCGACCGGGCTCGACGACCTACGGACGCTGGCGCTCTCGCGGCTGATGCTCGACAACTTCCCGCACATCAAGGCGTTCTGGATCATGCAGACGCCGAAGTTGGCCCAGCTCGCGCTGAACTGGGGCGTGAGCGATTTCGACGGCACGGTGGTCTGGTACGACATCACCAAGCGCGAGGGACGCGGCACCAATCGCCAGGAGCTCACGGTCGACCAGATCAAGCGCCTGATCCGTGAAGCGGGC
>CAZDTB010000350.1:0-5274 GCA_964508075.1 uncultured Planctomycetales bacterium | reverse complement strand
GGACCTGCGGTTCAGGAACCTGGGCGGGCGCGCGACGCTCTACGAAGAGGTTTTTCCCGATGCCGGAATGCTGACCACCCGCGTACGGCTCAACAAGGTCTCGCAGGCCGGCGATACGATCCTGCTCGACTTCGACATGCAGCTTTGGCAAGACGGGCGCCGGACTTACGGTGGCGAGACGACGTTTGGGTTTTTCACCGAGCCCGCGTTGTCACAGCAAGTCGGAATCCGCGATGCGAATGAGCGGTTGCATATTCCGTCGCCAGGGGAGGTGCAGCGCGGCGAGCGGTTTGCACTCGAAACGTGCGCCCCGCTTGATCCGGACGATGCGACGATGATGCCCGGTTCGGTGGCGGCTCTGCCGGCGCGCGCCCTGCGAATGATCGACGATATCGAGTTGTACCTGCCCGACGGCGGGCCGCAGGGACTGGGATTCATCCGCGGCGTCAAGGACGTCGACCCGGACGAGTGGTTCTTCAAGGCTCACTTCCACCAGGATCCGGTCTGCCCCGGTTCGCTCGGCCTCGAAGCGTTCATCCAGTTGCTGAAAGTGGTCGCCTTGCAGCACTGGCCCGCGCTGGAAGACACGCACCGCTTCGAGCCGATCGCGATTGGCGCTGCGCACGCGTGGCGGTACCGTGGCCAGATCGTCCCGGCCAACCGGCGGGTCGCGGTCGAGGCGGTAGTAACCAGCATCGAGGAAGGTGCGCGACCAACGATCGCGGCCAACGGTTGCCTAAAGGTGGACGGCACCGTCATCTACGAGATGACCGACTTTGCCCTGCGGCTGGTGCCGGTGAAGTGATCGAAAGCTGACTTGCATGCAATATTCACGCGTCCGAATCGAGGCAATTACCTACGAACTGGCCCCGAACGTGGTCACGTCGGCGGCGCTCGAAGATCGTCTGGCACCCGTTTTGAAGAAGCTCGGCATTCCCTTCGGCCAGCTCGAGGCGATGACCGGGATTCACGAACGCCGCTTCTGGAACCCCGGTCAGACCATGGCGGACGGCGCCACGATGGCGGGACGCAAGGCGCTCGAGGAATCGCACGTCAGCTCCGAGCACATCGGCATACTGACCTTCGGCGGTGTCTGTCGCGACAACATCGAGCCGGCAACAGCATGTGCCGTGGCCGACGCGCTCGGCGTCTCGAACCGCGCCGAGGTGTATGACGTCTCGAACGCCTGTCTCGGCGTCCTGAACGGAATGGTCCATATCGCCAACGCGATCGAGCTCGGGTATATCCGGGCCGGCCTCGCGGTCTCCTGCGAGTCGTCGCGGGAGATCGTCGAGCAGACGATCGACGAGCTGCTCGCCAACCCCGACATGGAGCTGATGAAAAGCTCGCTCGCCACCCTCACGGGCGGATCCGGCGCGGTCGCCGTGCTGCTCACCGACGACTCCTTGTCAAAGGCTGGGCACAAGCTGCTCGGCGGCGTGGCTCACGCGGCGTGCGAGCATCACCGGCTCTGCCATTGGGGACCGCAGCGCGTCTTCGGCGCCGAAGCACACCAGGTCGCCGAGACGCATGCGATCGAGATTCTCGAAAACGGCGTCGCAGTCGGTCTACGCACCTATCGCGATTTCGTACGCGAATTGGGTTGGGAAGCCTCCGGGCCCGACAAGATCATCTGCCACCAGGTCGGCGCCACCAACCGGGCCGCGATCCTGAAGGCCCTCGAAATCCCGCCCGAGCGCGACTTCATGACCTTCGAGTACCTCGGCAACATCGGGACGGTCTCCTTGCCGATCACGGCGGCAATCGCGGAAGAGCGCGGCTTCCTTGAACCCGGCGACCACGTGGGCCTGCTCGGCATCAGCAGCGGGCTCAACTGCCTGATGCTCGGCGTGGAATGGTAACAACTCGGCATGTCGTTTGACATAACGCCATTCCGCCACTTGTACCCGTTTCAGAGCCACTGGCTCGAGTTGGACCGGCTGCGGATGCACTACGTCGACGAAGGTGCCGGCGAGTCGATCGTGATGGTGCACGGCAATCCGACCTGGTCTTTCCACTTCCGCGAACTGATCAAGGAGTTTCGCAGTACGCATCGCGTGGTTGTCCCGGATCACATCGGGTGTGGACTGTCCGACAAGCCGGCTGACGCAGAGTACGAATACACGCTGCGCCGCCGCGTCGAGGACCTGGAAACGCTGCTGGATCGGCTCGAGCTGAATGAGAACGTCACGCTCGTCGGACACGACTGGGGTGGGATGATCGCCGCCGCGTGCGCGCTGCGACGGTTGGAACGCGTCAAGCGGCTGGTGTTTTTCAACACCGCCGGCTTTCTGCTGTCGTCGGGGCAGCGCTTGCCGTGGCAATTGTGGCTGATTCGGCACCTGTCACCGCTGGCGGCGTTGCTGGTGCGGGGGTTCAACGGGTTTGCCATCGGGGCAACATATCTGGCGACGGCGAAGGGGTTGCCGCGCGAGGTGCGGGCGGCATACCGTGCGCCGTACGACTCGTGGAAGAACCGCATCGCCCCACTCCGCTTCGTGCAAGACATTCCGCTCAAGCCCGGTGATCGCAGTCACGAGCTGGCGAAATGGGTGGACGACCGGCTCGAACAACTGCGCCAGCGGCCGGTGTTCATCGGCTGGGGCGAGCGCGACTTCGTCTTCGACACGCGCTTCCTCGAGCAGTGGCGGCGGCGCCTGCCGGATGCGGAAGTACACAGCTTCGCTGACGCCGGGCATTATGTGCTGGAAGATGCGTCAGAGGCATTGATCCCCAAGGTGCGCGACTTCGTCGAGCGAACGGCGCGGGCGGAGGCTGCATCATGAGCGAGGGCGCCAAAGCCGCGCAGACCGCGCGCACGGTCAACATCGCGGAACATCTTTCGCAAATGGCGCGCCGCTACCCCGACAAGTGCGCCGTCGTGTGTATGTCCGGCCGAGTCCCGGGCCCTCACCTCACGTTCCGCCAGCTTGAGCACCAGACCGACACGTACGCCCACGGCCTCGAACGGATTGGGATCACGCGCGGCACCCGGACGATCCTGATGGTGCCGCCGAGCCCGGAGCTGTTCGCGCTCACCTTCGCCCTGTTCAAGGTCGGCGCGGTGCCCGTGCTGATCGACCCCGGCATGGGGCGACGGAACCTCGTCGAGTGTCTCGCCAGGGTGGAGGCCGAGGCCTTTGTCGGCATCCCGCTAGCACATGCGCTTCGGACGCTGCACCGCGCGGCGTTCAAATCGATCAGAACCATCGTCACCGTCGGGCAGCGCCTCTTCTGGGGTGGCTACCGGCTGGCTGACCTCGCCACCACGCCGGGACGCGCCTACGACCCGATACCGACACGAGCGGACGAGACCGCGGCGATCCTCTTTACCAGCGGCAGCACCGGGCCCGCCAAGGGCGTCGTGTACACGCATGGAGTCTTCGACGCCCAGGTCCGCTACCTGCAATCACACTTCGGCTACGGCCCGGACGAGGTCGATCTGGCAACCTTCCCGCTGTTCGCCCTGTTTGACGCGGCCGTGGGGATGACCGCCGTCATTCCCGACATGGACGCCAGCCGACCGGGATCGGCCAATCCGCGGAAAATCATCGCCGCAATCCAAAACCAGAGCTGTACGCACATGTTTGCCTCCCCGGCGCTGCTCGATCGCGTCGGCCACTATGGCGAGGCCCACGACGTTCGGCTGCCGACGCTCAGGCGGGTGATCACGGCCGGCGCGCCGGTGCCGCCGGCTCTCCTGCAACGCTTCCACAAGCTGCTGCCTGATGATGCGGAGATGCACACGCCGTACGGAGCGACAGAGGCACTGCCGGTCACTTCGATCAGCAGCACCGAGATTCTGGCCGAGACCGGCGCCGTCACCGCGCGCGGGGGCGGAACCTGTGTCGGCCGGCCGATGCGCGGCATCACGGTCCGCACCATCGGGATCACCGACCAACCGATTGCCGACTGGAAAGACGTGCGCGCGTTGCCGCCCGGCGAGATCGGCGAGATCACCGTCGAAGGATCAGTCGTCACGCGCGAGTACTTCAGGCAGCCGGAGGCAACCGAGCTTACCAAGATCCGCGACGGTGACGTCATCGTTCATCGCATGGGCGACGTGGGCTATCTCGACGAGCGGGGTCGCCTGTGGTTCTGCGGGCGCAAGGCGCAGCGCGTGGTCACCGAGCGGGGCCCGCTGTTCACCGTCCCGTGCGAGGCGATCTTCAATCAGCACCCGCGCGTCTCGCGCACCGCCCTCGTGGGCGTTGGTCAGTCGGGCCGACAGCGCCCGGTGCTCTGCGTCGAGCTCCAGGCGGGTGATCGCGCCGCGCGAAGCGATCAACTGACCAACCAACTGCTCGCCCTGGGCCAGGCAAACGAGCTGACCAGCGCGATCAAAACCCTGCTCTACCATCCCGCGTTCCCGGTCGACGTTCGGCACAACGCCAAGATCGCCCGCGAAAAGCTGGCCCTCTGGGCCGCGGAGCAGCTCAAGTGAACGCGCTCGTGACCGGCGGCGGTGGGTTCCTCGGCCGGGCGATCGTCGACCGCTTGCTCGCACGCGGCGATCAGGTTCGCAGCTATGCACGCGGCGCTTATCCCGAACTGGCAGACCTTGGCGTTGAGACGTTGCGCGGCGACTTGCGTGACGGTCACGCGCTTGACGCCGCCTGCCGCGGTTGCGACGTCGTGTTTCATGTGGGCGCGCGAGCGGGGATCTGGGGCAGCTACGAGGACTACTACGAGCCGAACGTGCGCGGGACCGAAAACGTCATTGCCGGCTGCCGCGCTCAGGGCGTATCGCGACTGGTATTCACAAGTTCACCGAGCGTGGTCTTCGCCGGTGCCGACCTGGAGAACGCGGACGAGTCACTGCCATACCCGGCCCGACATCCTTCGCATTACAGCGCGACCAAGGCGCTCGCGGAACAGCGGGTTCTGGCCGCGAATGGTGACCAACTGCGTACCCTGGTGCTGCGCCCACACCTGATTTGGGGGCCGCGCGACAACCATATCGTGCCGCGTTTGATCGCGCGCGCCCGCGCCGGTCAACTTCGCCAGATCGGTTCAGGCAAGAACCAGGTCGATTCAACCTACATCGACAATGCCGCCGACGCGCACCTGTTGGCGGCTGATGCGCTGGAGGCGAACCCGCACGCGGCCGGCCGGGTGTATTTCATCGGCAACGGCGAGCCGCGGCCGCTGTGGGAGCTGATCAATCGGATTATTGGCGCTGCCGGTCTGCGCCCGGTGACACGCCGGGTTTCGCATCGCACCGCCCGAACGGTGGGGGGCGTGCTTGAGTTGCTGTATGCCGTGCTTCGCGTT
>CAZDTB010000349.1:0-5276 GCA_964508075.1 uncultured Planctomycetales bacterium | reverse complement strand
GCACTGTCACGGCCCGTACCGCCAGTACTAGCGTCGGCCGCAGGGGGCCGACGCTGCCCGCAGATTGAGACGTGATAGGACGCTAGGTAGTCACACCTGTAGGTCGGGTTCGCAGACTGGACGCTCGCGGAGATACGCCGGCGTATCGGGTCTGCGGACGCGACCTGCGAGGTCTCACCACCGCGGTTGTACGCCGCGCTGCAGCTCCGACGCGCCGTTCCCCGAAGTGAAAACCTTCCTGAAATGGCGGAAAAAGGCTCGTGGGTCCTCGCCACTCCGCGGTCCAGACGCTATCTGTATGCCAGCGTGAACGTAATCCGTTGCGTTGCAGGATCGGGTGTCCGCAACCAGCTCCGGGATGCAGGCGTTGCCGTGGCCAGGAAGATCCCCAAGATCGAATCGTTCAACTTCCCTGCGGGTCGCGTGCTTGCCGGCAAGTATCTGGTCGAGAGGTTTCTGGGATCGGGCTGGGAGGGGGAAGTCTACGGCGTGGTTGAGACCAGCACGGGGATTCTCCGGGCGTTGAAGGTCTTCTACCCGCACCGCAACGAGCGGGACCGGGCTCTGCGTTTCTACGCCAGGAAGCTCGAGCGGCTGCGCGACTGCCGCATTCTGACACGGTATCACCACGCCGAGTCGTTGTGGTTTCGGGGTATCAAGGTGGCCTGTCTGGTCAGCGAACTCGTGGACGGGGAGCTGCTGAGCAGCTTCCTGAGCCGGCACCCGGGCAAGCGCTTGCCCCCCTTTGAGGGCTTGCACCTGGCCTATGCCCTGGCGTGCGGCCTGGAGTGCATCCACCGCGCCAGGGAATACCACGGCGACGTCCACGACGAGAACGTGCTCGTCAGACGCCGGGGCATACACTTCGACGTAAAGCTCGTCGATTTCTACCATCTGGGGCCGTCGGATCGGAGCAAGATCCAGGAGGACGTGATCCAACTGGTGCGACTGCTCTACGATGCCGTCGGCGGCCGGCGCCGCTATGCCCTTCAGCCGCCCGCAATCAAGACCATCTGCTGCGGCTTGCGGCGGGATCTGATCACGCGAAAGTTCCCCGATGCGGGACGGCTGCGCGCGTTCCTGGAGACGTTCCCCTGGGAACGATCGGACTGAACGCTGCTGCTGTGTCAGTAGTGCCCGACGATGTGCCGGACGTGTGTGCGTGTACACCCCCGCACGCCTGCTCCTTCAGCCACGCCGAGGGCAGGCAAAGCGACCGAACACGGCCCGGAACGCGGTTGACTGGTCGGCTAATCCACGAAGAAGAAGATCAGGTCGAGGATGGCGCGAATCCATTCGAGGATAATGCTGAACAGGTCCATGCGTCGACTCCTTTCGGCAGCAGCTTAGCGTCCGTCGGTCGCGGTGCAAGATGGGTTGCGCGAAAAACGCGCCGTGCTAAGGCTGATCGTGACGTGGGGGCGGGGTGCGGTCTGGCTGTGCCTATCCGGCATGCGCGCCCAGACGCTACCCCCGCCCTCGCGCAGTTTGGTAGAAAACTGCGCGCCGGAAAGCACGAGTATCCCCTTTCAGTCTCTTTCAGTCGCGGACTAACGTCGTCGCATGAACGACAGCGCACCCAGCAGCAGCAATGCCATCGTGCCGGGCTCAGGCACGTACAGGTCGTACGAGAACGACACACTGCCTTGTTCTGCGCTACCTACTGAGCCGGTCGCCGAGCCGACATAGCCGCTCGCCGGGCCCATGGAGCTTCTGAGCGTGAACTGGCCGATCACGGCCCCGCTTGCCCCAAAAGGACCCGCGACACTGTCGTACCAGTCGGTGTCTAGGGTCCAGCCCCCTTCGCTGATGGACGTGAATCCCACGATTCCACCGTCGTAGGAGCTGGTCGGATAGTCCGCCGGGCTGGTGTAGTACGAGGTCCACTGCGAGTTCGGGTAGGTGCCAAAGAGGCCTGGGTCTGGCGGATTGCCGTCGTTCGAGGGGCTCTGGTACCAGGTGAGGAATGGGTGAATCTGCTGGAAGTAGATGCTGGCGTTCGTCCAGTCGTCGTCCGGAGTCAGATTGACCCGCAGGGTAAAGACGTAAGCCGGCTGGCCGTCGATGGTCACGTCCATCGGCGTTGTGTTGTTCATCGACGTGGTGATGTCCGCGCTCGCAATCGCAACTGCCGATACAAGGGATAGCAAGACAAAAAGAGCTTTCATTGTGTTCTCCTCCTGAAACGATTTGAGCCAAGAGCCGTCAACTGACCAATCCGCCTCCACCAACATGCCGGCCTCCCCCGATTGCCGTGATTTCATATGTTAATGCGAACGGCAGTGACAGTCAATTCGACTCCGCGTGTAGTCCGCGCATTCTGCGCGCGTGTTGCAACCCATTACGCAATAAGCACTTGGCCCTCATGTTTTCTTCTAAGGCCACGGGCCGGCAAGGAGGCAAACGACGGAGCGCCAAGTGCGGAAGTTGATTGGGACGCGTGGGAATGGCTTGCTGCGAAGCGCCTCAAACGAGCTTGTCCTCGATCCATTTGCGTCCCTCGGCGAGGGCCTCGGGGATCTTGCTCGGGTCTTTTCCGCCGGCTTGGGCCATCGTGGGTGGCCCGCCGCCGCCGCCGTTGATCAGCTTGGCGATTTGCTTGATCAGGTCGCCGGCCTTGATGCCGCGCTTGACCAGGTCGTTGCTCATCGCGGCCAGGAGCAGGGCTTTGCCGCCAGCCGACTTCCCGCCATCATCGTCCGACCGGTCGGAAACCGGTCCCACAGCGACACCGAAGAGGACCGCCGCCGAGCCGCATTTCTGCTTGATCATGTCGGCGCCGGTCTTGAGCTGGTCGATCGGGACGTCGGGCATCTCGGCGATGACGACCATCGTGTCGCCGACCTTCGGGGCGTCGGTGAGAAGCTGATTGATCTTGTCGGTGACGACGTCCTGCGCGGCGGCGGCTTCCTGTTTCTGCTGCTTCTTGATGATCTTCTGCAGATCAGCGATGGCGTGGCGCAGCTTGGTGCGGTCGACCACACGCAACGTCGAGTCGGCGATCGTCTGTTGCAGCTCGGCGACCTGTGTGGCGAGGTCGGCGTGTGGCACAGCCGCCCCCGGCTGTGGGGTCGGTGCGTTCCTGGGAGATACGGCCGACGGGCCGTCGGCCGCTACATCTGCTGTGGGACCGGTTTCCAACCGGTCACGGCCGGTGCGGGGCCCGGCCGCTACATCACGTCGGCCGCGGGGGGCCGACGCTACATCTGGGGGACCGGCCTCCGAGGGTGAATCTGGGGGACCGGCCTGCGAGGGTGAATCTGGGGGACCGGCCTCTGGCCGGTCAATGTGGCGCAGCCTGTCGGCCTGCTTCAGCAGCTCGGCGCCACGGTCGATCGCGGCCTTGGCGGCGCCGCCGGTGATCCCGACCACGCGGCGGATGCCCTTGGCGACCGCTTCCTCGCTCACGATCGCGAAATGCTCGATCTCGCCGGTGTTCCGGCAGTGCGTGCCGCCGCAGAACTCGATCGACACGTTCCGCCACTCGGGGTTGTCCGGGTTGGCGACGAGCTCGCTGACCGGCGTGCCGACGGACATGACGCGCACCACGTCGGGATATTTCTCGCCGAACACCGCCCGCAGGCCGTGGATCTTGAGGGCTTTCTCCTGCTCGATCGCCTCATCGTAGACAGTCAGGTTCTGCGTGATCTTGTCGTTGACAAGCGACTCGACGCGCTCGATCTCTTCCGGCGTTAGCGCCTTCGGGTGCGAGAGGTCGAATCGCGTCTTGTCCGGATCGACCAGCGAGCCCTTCTGCTGCACGTGATCACCCAGCACCTCGCGCAACGCCCAGTTCATCACGTGCGTGGCGGTGTGGTTTTGCATCGTGGAGGAGCGGCGCGGATCAACGCGAAGCTCGCAGCTTTGTTGCACCTTAATGGTACCCTTTGTTACGACTCCGACATGTGCAGCACTTCCAAGTGCGCGCCCTACTGAGGTGATACGTATCTCACCCGTTTCCGTTGATAAGGTACCTGTATCGGAAACCTGACCCCCCTGCTCGGCATAAAAGCAAGTGCGATCCGTCATCACGACGACTTCTGCTCCCTCCCCAATATCCTGAAGCTGAGAATGTATCATCATCACGGTCGCACGGCAGCTAAGACCGACGCCGTGCTTCGGGCTCTCGTCACATGCTGGAACTGCCTGAGGGTGCCATTCGTCCAGAATCGATCGCGACACCTCACGTTCGGCGCCCCGGCCCTTCTCGCGTTCCTCATCCATTAATCGGTCGAACTCATCAGTATCGACCGTTAGGCCCTTCTCCTCCGCCATCATCTGCGTCAGATCGATCGGAAAGCCGTACGTGGCGTGAAGCTTGAAGGCGTCTTCGCCTGAGATCACGGGGGTTGTGGAGATATAGGCTTTCATAACCTCGTGCGTGAGGCGACCGCCGGTCACCGGAATGCCGCTCTGCATTCCCGCGAGTTGAATGTATCGCGTACCGGCACCCGGCGTCCCTTCAGGCCACGGTCCGGTGACGGTTACGAGCTTCTTGTCACTCGTTCGAGCCAGTTCGCGTGCGAACGCCCACAGGCTGGCTTCCTCGAACAGCGCGATACCGCGGTCGAGCGTCCGGTCGAACGACTCCTCCTCCTCTCGAATGATCTCGGTAATCTGCTCGGGCTTCTGCTTGAGCTGCGGAAATGCGTCGCCGAGTGTGGCGACGACCGCTGGCACGAGCTTGTACAGAAACGGCTCGTGCATGTTGAGGTACTGCCAAGCATAGCGTGCAGCTCTTCGCACGATTCTCCTAAGTACAGCGCCTCGATCTCCTCGGTCGGGGACGCAGCCATCGTTGATCGCGAACGTCAGGCAGCGGGCGTGGTCGGCGATCACGCGGTAGGAGACGTCACGCATGAGGACATCATGTGGGGGACCGGCCTCTGGCCGGTCGACTTGCGGCGATGACCGGCCGGAGGCCGGTCCCCCAGGATCTCGCCCAGGGGCGGGCAGCGTTCCGCGGTAGGGGGGGGCGCCGGTGATCTCGCGGATGGCCTGGAAGATTGGCGTGAAGACGTCGGTGTCGTAGTTACTCGTCTTGCCCTGCAACAAGGCGCACACGCGCTCGAAGCCCATGCCGGTGTCGACGTGCTTGGCGGGCAGTGGCGTGAGCTTGCCGGCCGCGTCGCGGTTGAACTGGATAAACACCAGGTTCCAGATTTCGATCACGCGGGCGTCGCCGGCGTTGACCAGCTTGATCCCACTCTGGTCGGGCGTCAGGTCGATGTGGATCTCGCTGCACGGCCCGCAGGGGCCGGTGTCGCCCATTTCCC
>CAZDTB010000348.1:0-5291 GCA_964508075.1 uncultured Planctomycetales bacterium | reverse complement strand
TCGGGTCGATCACGCGCCAGGCCAGTTCGATCTCGTCGTCCCGTATGAACAGCGAAGCATCTCCCTCCAGGACATCCAGTAATAACGTTTCGTAGGCGTCCGGAATCGCCGTCACCGGGTACGAGTCGCGATAGTGGAAATACAGATTCGACTCCTTCAGAATCATTCCCTCGTCGGGTATCTTCGTCTGAAACGCGACGTGGATGCCCTCGTCCGGCTGAAGCGTGACCACCAGCCGGTTGCCGCGAATCGTCTCGCCCTTCGGGACGTTGAAGATCATGTGCGGCGGGCAGAGGAACTGGATGATCACCTCGCTGGTCTTTGCCGTCATGCCCTTCCCGCTGCGCAGATAAAACGGAATGCCCTGCCAGCGCCAGTTGTCGACGTTCAGCCGGACGGCGGCGTAGGTGGGCGTGTGCGAGTCGGGCGACACGCCGGGCTCATTGTGATAGCCGGCGTATTGCCCCAACACCGAGCACGTCTCCACCGTCTCGATATCCGGCACGCGGATGGCATCGAGGACCTTGACCTTCTCGTCACGCAATGCGGTGGCCTCGAAGCGGGTCGGTGGCTCCATCGCGATCAGCGTCAGAATCTGTGAAAGATGATTCTGAAACATGTCGCGCAGCACCCCCACGGCGTCGTAATGCGCACCGCGCGTACCGACGCGCACCTCCTCGGCCACCGTAATTTGGATGTGCTCGATGTAGTTCCGGTTCCAGAGCGGCTCGAAAATCGTGTTCGCGAAACGCAGCGCCAGCAGGTTCTGCACCGTCTCCTTGCCGAGGTAATGATCGATCCGGTAAACCTGCGACTCCTGAAAGACGGCACCGACTTGTCGGTTGAGCTCCCGCGCCGAAGCCAGATCCTGCCCGAACGGTTTCTCCAGGACGATCCGTCGCCAGCCGCGCTCCTCGTGCGCCATGCCCGCCTGGCCGAGGTGCTCGACCACTTGCGCGTAGAGCTGTGGGGCCAGCGCCAGATAGTATAGACGCCCCGATGACCGAGTCTGCTCCCACGCGTTGAGGCGCTCATCCAGCTTCGAGTGATCGGCCGGCACCCCCACGTCACCCGGCTGGTAGTAAACGGTCTTCGCGAACTCATCCCAGACGTGTCGCTCGCAGACGTCGCCCAGTGTCGCGCGCGCCTTCTCATAGAGTCTGTCCCGGAACGCATCGTCGGTCATCGCCGTGCGTGATACGCCCACGATACGCAGTCCCCGCGGCAAGCGCTGCTTGCGGAAGTTGTCATACAGCGCGGGTATCAGTTTCCGTGACGTCAGATCACCGGAGGCACCGAAAATGACCACCGTCGGGGCAGGATTCATATCTGCGACACCTCCTCCTTCAGTTAGCCGTGACCGATGATGACAGAGGCCTCGGCAACGCCGCATCACGTCATGCAGCTGCTCGACGGCAGGTACGCAACCCGATTACGACAGATTGTAACCCCGCACGCGGGAATGTGTTCAAGGTGCGTAAAACGAGCAGGTTAGCCGCGATCGTGGGGGCGTTGGCAAGACAAGTCTGCGGCTACCTGGACTCTGCCATCGGCTCCCGCCAGCAATCGGTGCAGCACTTCCCCTCGACACGGCATACGTTTATAAATGGTGCTCATGGCACGCGCAAACGCCGGTACAACCTTCCTCGCCTGGCTGATGCTCGTCGCGGGCGGCCTGTCGCTATTCGCGTGCGTGTTCCTTCCGGCGTTGCTCGAGTATCGCACAACACGCCGGGAACACGCCACCGGACAGCGCGAGGTCGCCCATCTGGAAGAGCAGAACCGCCGGGTCGACAAGCAGCAGGAGCATCTGAAGAATGACCCAGCCTATATTGAGCGGCTCAACCGCAGGGAATTCGGCATCGAAACGCTCGGCGTCGAGATCATCCCGGTCGAGACTCGCCAGAACACGACGGACGAACCCGCCTCCGCGCCGCCCGCCACACCACGCGATGAGTTTGCAACAACCGTCGAACACGCCGCGCACACCAATCCGTTATTCGCGGTCTTCGTCCTGAGTCAAACCCGTCCGATAGTGATGGCCATGTCCGGCGTGGTGGTGATGGTTGCGCTGGTGCTGCTGAACCGTCGCCGATCGACGTAGCGTCCCGATCTGCTTCGAGACCGGAAGAGCCGCGGGCTCAAAGCCCGCGCGGCGCGCCGCGTTCACCGGCGAGTCACTCTGCCACCGTCCCGCCCCCCAGAATCGCCGCCAGCCGCGCCAGCTTCTGCTCGGCCGGCGACTTCGGCCTGGCACTCTCCTCCTCAGCTGGCGTCGTCGACGCGGCCGCTTCAGGCACCGAGGGAGGAGCTTCGACGACCGGTTCGGCCGGCTTCGCCGGCGCCGACGGGGTCGCCGGCTCGGGCGGGCTCACCTGGTTCTGCTCGTCGGGCACCACCGTCGGCGTGGCCGGTCGGGCCGGCGCTTCGCGAATCGGCTCTGCAGACGTCGCCGCCGGCTGCTTGTGCTCCTCCGCCGCTCGTGCGTCCGCCCGAGCTGGCGCCGCCGATCGCTCCTGCCGCCACCAGCGATCCACAATCCGGTCCACGTTGCAGCCCTTTCCCCCACTTGACCAGAGCCCGAAGAAGTCCACGTTTGCGCTCTGTGGCACCTTCGGCGGCATGTCGATCAGCGTACGCATCGGCATCAGCACCGAATCGCCGATGATGAACCCTTCCCCCGGTTTCATGCTGGGCAGCAAGTTGATCAGACTGCGGAACTGATCACTGACGACGCGGGCGGCGTACTCCTGGTCGTCCGGGTTGTTCATCCGCATCAGAATCATCGAATTGCACTGGCTGAGTATGGTCTCGGAGATCTCGCTCGGCCGCTGGCTGACGATCATCGCCGCCACCCCGTACTTGCGACCCTCCTTCGCCACCTTCTCGACCGCGTTGCGGGCAAACGTCTTTCGTCCCTCGATCGGCTTGCGCGGCAAGTAGTTGTGCGCCTCTTCAAACACCAGCAGGGCCGGATGTCGCACGTCCGGCGGCGACCAGAAGTTGAAATCGAACAACGCCCGCGTAATCACGGCCACGGTCGTATCCACCACGTCAAACGGCAGACCCGACAGGTCGATGATCGTCAGGTTCTTTCGCTGGTCGAACTGCCCCAGCATCTGCCGAATCACCCAGCTTACGGTGCGACTCTTCTCCGTGAGCGGGGCATCCCGCTCAAAATGGGAGGCCAGATCGGCGTTCCGGTGCGCCTGCTCGAAGGGACGCAGCAGAAAGTCGTAGCGGCGGTCGTGCAACTTGGTCTCGATCGAGTTGACCAGCCCGAGCAGCTTTCCGTTGAACGTCGCGTGCGGCGTCTCACCTTCCGACGCCGACGGATTGAATTCCATCCGCTTGGTCAGCAGCAGCTTCTCCTGCTCTTCCCGCGGCAATTGACGGTACGGCAGGCGCGAAAACGCGTAGTTCTCCGTGTTGGTCACGAAGCGCGCGTCGTTCATGTTCAGGGCATAGGTCTGCAGCCGATCCAGGGAGTAATAGACCGGCGTATCGATCGTGAATTCCCATCTCAGGCCCAGCGCTTCGGCCGCCGGCGCCTTGAGCTTTTCAAACGCCTGCCGCAGGAAGATGCGCTGCGCGTTGATGTTCAGTGAGTTGTGACTGTCGACGAAGAGCTGCTCGAATTCCTCGAAACACAGCAGCCAGTACGGCAACACCAGGTTGCGGTCGGACAGGTAGGTCACGTTCGGCAGCGGATTGCCGAAGTCGTCGCTGAACGCCTTGAGATACTCCCCGTGCATGTCGAACAGCACGATCTGCGAGTGCGGCAGCTTGGTGGCTTCGTACACGATCTTGGCGGTGGTGACGCTCTTGCCCGAACCGCTGTTGCCCATCACGGCCACGTGTTTGGCGAAGAAGTCCTTGCCGAGCACCTTCACCTCGAAGTCGGTGTCGACCGCGAAACGGCCGATCGAGAATGCCTTGCGCGCCCCCCCGTCCTCAGCCAGTTCTTCGAATGCCCCGAAGATCAGCTCGAAGTCCTCGTCGACCCCCAGCCGCACCGTGTCGCCCAGCGTGGGATACTCGTTTACGCCGCGCTGGAACTTGTCGCCCTGGACCGTCCCGAGCAACTGGGACGAGACCGTGATGCGTGTGGGGGTGTCGGGGTAAGGGCCGGGGTTGAGGTCGCCCGCCACGCCCACCCGCGTGATGTAACCGATCAGCGTGCGTCGTTCCATCGGGATCGTGACGTAGGTGCCCAGCCGCCCGATCCGGTACGTCTTCCCGTGGTAATCCAGGTGCAGGTCGCTGACGCTGATCTGCACTTCAACTGTGTCTCCCTCGACGCCAATTACGTAGCCGATCTCGAGCGGATCCATGCGCGTACTCCAACTGCCCCGCGCGCACAGTATGTGCACACCAGCTCAATCGAATCTTTCAGGTGGACACGTGAGAAGGGATTGGACGTTCCCGGCGTGCGCTGCGGGTCCCGATAATTGCCCTTGTGGCACGGGCTAATAGCCCGTGCCGCACCGCCTATCGGTCGGTGCCATAGAGAGTTCCGATAGGCACTCTAGAATTGGGCGGTCAAAGACCTTGCCGGCGGACGGTTAAGGCTCGACCTCACCGGGCAGGTTCGCGTCGGCCGGCGCCTCGTCATAGAAACCCGTCCACGTGTCCGGCCCGGTCGTGGTCTCCAGCCCGGCCGCAAGGATTCCCTCCCACCCCGGGAAGCAGATCCGGATG
The DNA here is from genome assembly GCA_964508075.1 of uncultured Planctomycetales bacterium. Taxonomy (GTDB): domain Bacteria; phylum Planctomycetota; class Phycisphaerae; order UBA1845; family Fen-1342; genus JALSRY01. Next base: position 590 of record CAZDTB010000348.1, on the reverse strand, counting down.
TCCGTGAAGCCGAACTCCTCCAACGCGACGTACAACTCCTCGGCGTAGTCGCACGCCTGCGACTCGCAGTACAACACCACCGGTAGACCCTGCAAGTCCATCAGACGCGTCACGTGCGCCTCGATCTCCTCCGCCGGGACATTCAGCACGGGCGGATCACAGTGTAGCAGCAGGTGCCCCGCTTCGTAGGCCTCCCGCGAACGGGCATCGATCACGACCGCCCCCTGGTCGATCAGCTCCAGCAGCTCTTCGAGCGAGACGCCGATCGTCTCGCGCAACGTCTGATGAACCTCCTCCTGCGCTTTCAGCGCCTCGAGGTCGGGAATCCAGGGCAAATCCTTGGCCCGGATCAATCCGACCCCGACCGCAACCCCAAGAATCACCAGAATGCGTATCAGCGACGCGCGCATCGTTAATCGGGCCCCTCGGTTCCACTCGTGGCCTAGTCGTCGGGCTTCGCCGGCCGCTCCTTGGGCTTGTGGGCCGGTCGGCCTGTCGTCGATCTCTGCTCCGCACGCTCGACGGCCCGCGGTACGTTCTTATGCAATTGCACCCGCACCACCAGCTTTTGGTACTCGGGGGACGGATGG
>CAZDTB010000347.1:0-5302 GCA_964508075.1 uncultured Planctomycetales bacterium | reverse complement strand
GTTCCGGTCGGTAATCATCCGCCGCTTTCGTTTGCGGTTCGAGCCGCCCAGCAGCAGGGCACCCAGCACCAGCAGCACGCCCGCGACGAGCAGGACGACGAAGGTAGCCGGTCCCCAGATGAAGTGCATGGCTTGGCCCTTCCACGTTTCCGCGCTGATAGCATAACGTGGTGTCAACCCCGCGGCGCTTCCAACGTCGGACGTTTTTTGGAATGGCGGACCGCTTCAAATCAGAGCCCTGAGCGCCAGCGAGGGGTAAAATTGGGCTGGCGCGAGAGTCCCAGTGCGAGAAAGGACTTTCGCACCAGCGACCAGCTGCAAGATCCCTCGTCGCTCCGCTCCTCGGGATGACGTCTGTGGCGCACTTCTGCCGCTCGTCGCCAGCGGCTACCATACGTGCTCTGAAGGGAGTGCGTACGACCATGACCAAGCTCGGCGTAAACATCGATCACGTGGCAACGGTGCGCGAGGCGCGGAAGACCGACGAGCCGGACCCGATCTGGGCGGCGGTCGAGGCGGAGCTCGGCGGGGCGGACGGGATCACGTTTCATCTGCGCGAAGATCGGCGGCACATCAACGACCGCGACGCGGAGGTTCTCAAACGCACCGTCGGCGTCAAGCTCAACATGGAGATGGCAATCAACCCCGGCATCGTCAAGATCGCTCAGCAACTCAAGCCGACCCAGTGCACACTCGTTCCCGAGAAACGGGAGGAGATTACGACCGAGGGTGGGCTGGACGTCGTGCGTCTTGGCACGCGGATTAAACCAGTGGTCCAGAAGCTCAAACGGGCCGGGATCGAGACCAGCGCGTTTATCGAGCCGGTGGAAAGCCAGATCATCGCCTCGGCCAAGTGCGGCTTCGACGCGGTCGAGCTTTGGACGGGTGCGTATGCCAATGCGAAGGACGAACGGGCGCGTGAGAAGGCGCTCGAGGAACTGTCGCGCGGGATGGAGACCGGCTACGACCACGGTCTGATCGTGCACGCCGGGCACGGCTTGACCTATCGCAACATCGAGCCGGTGGCGATGCTGGGCGGGTTTGCGGAATTCAACATCGGGCACAGCATCATCGCGCGATCCGTCTTCGTCGGGCTGCGCGAGGCGGTGCGTGAGATGAAGCGGCTGATCGACCAGGCGGTAATACGGTCTTCGGAATTGCCGCTGGAAGGCATGCTGTTCGATGACCTGGAGGACGAGGCCTGACCACCGCTGCAGTTGATCCGCTCCGTTTCGCGGCACGTGTGACGAAGAGACGAGTACGCTCATGCCGATCCATCCCACCGCAATCGTAGACAAGCGTGCGGAGGTCGATCCGTCCGCCGACATCGGGGCCTACGCCATTATCGAAACGGGCGTCAGGATCGGCGCCGAGACGAAGATCTATCCCCACGCGTACGTCTCGCAGGCCACGACACTGGGGCGGCGCTGCCAGATCCATCCGTTTGCCGTGGTCGGGCACCATCCCCAGGATCTGGCCTGGGAGGGGACACCCAGCTACACCGAGATCGGCGACGAGACGATCATCCGCGAGGGCGCCTCGGTCCATCGCGGCACCGTGCCCGAATCCACTACGGTGGTCGGCCAGCGCGTGTACATGATGGCGACGTCGCACGCGGGGCACAATTGCATGATCGGGGACGGGGCGATTCTGGTGAATTCGGTCTTGCTGTCGGGGCACGTTCAGGTCGGCGAGCGCGCCATTCTAGCTGGAGGGACGCGCGTTCATCAGTTTGTGCGCATTGGTGAATTGGCGATGATCAGCGGCGTTCGAGTCGCGAATGACGTGCCGCCGTTCATGCTGGTCGGGCCGGCCGGTGTGGTGGGTACCAATGTGGTTGGGCTGCGCCGGGCGGGCTTCTCGGCCGAAGAGCGGATGGAGATCCGTCGGGCGTACAAAACGTTGTATCGCTCGAAGCTGATGTTTCGAGAGGCGATCGAGCAGGTCGCCGAGATGGTACGGACCGAACCAGGTCGGCGTTTGGTCGAGTTTCTGCGGGGCGAGTCACGGCGCGGCTACATGGGTTTCAAGAGGCGCGGCCACGACTCGGGCGACGGCGAGCAGATCCAGTGAAGATTCTGATCGCTCCGGACAAGTTCAAGGATGCGCTGGACGCGCGCGAAGTTGCCGCCGCGCTGGCGGCTGGTGCACGGGCAACGCAGCCTCAGGCCGAGATCGTCTGCTGTCCCTTGGGTGACGGTGGTGAAGGGACCGGGCGCTTGCTCGCGGAGGCCTTGGGTGCGGAGCCATACACGGCGGAGGTGCTTGATCCGCTCGCGCGCACGCGAACGGCACAATGGTGGCTCGATCGCGAACGTGTGGCCGGCATCGTCGAGATGGCCGAGGCCTCGGGCCTCTGGCTGCTCGCGCCGGACGAGCGCGACGCGTCGCGGACCACCAGCTACGGCACAGGGCAACTCATGCGCGGCGCGATCGAGGCCGGCTGCCGCCGACTGACGCTCTGTGTCGGCGGGTCGGCGACGGTGGACGGCGGGGCCGGGTGCTTGCAGGGGCTCGGCTGGAAACTGCTCGACTCAAAGCGCCGGGTAATCGACCAGCCCGCCTCGGGCGGTACGCTGACGAGCATCGCCCGGGTTGAGCCGCCGGATGAGTCGGCCGCGGTCGATGTGGAAATCCTCTGCGACGTGACCAACCCGCTGCTCGGGCCGGACGGGGCGGCGGCGGTCTTTGGACCGCAGAAGGGCGCGACGCCCGCCCAAGTGCGGCAGTTGGAAGTGGCCCTGCAACACTGGGCGGATGTCCTGGCGGACTTCACCTTGCGTGACGTGAGTGAAATGCCTGGTGGCGGGGCGGCGGGTGGTCTGCCGGCGGGGCTGGCGGCCACGGTCGAGGCCCGACTTCGGCCCGGGTTCGAAGAGGTGGCGGACCGGTTCCAACTGCGCGAGAAAATCTCGGCGTGCGACCTGGTGCTCACTGGTGAAGGACGCCTCGACGAGCAGACGTCCGGCGGCAAAGTGGTCGGCGGCGTGGCCCGACTCGGAGGTCAGCTTGGCAAGCCGGTGGTCGCTTTTGTCGGTGCCGCCCGGCTTCCGGGGGGCGGGGACGTTTCGCAGTTGGCGGAGCATCTCGGACTGCGCGAAATCGTCGTCGTGACGCCGGCGGGAACGACGCTGAATGAGGCGCTCGCGCAAACCGGCGAGAATCTGAAGCGGGCGGTTGCACGGTACTTGACTGACGAGACGTGACCCATGTCCACGCGACCGCACCGATGTCATTCCGAGCGCAGCGAGGAATCTGGCCTCGTTGCGCGGGGACGCAAGATTCCTCGTCGCTGCGCTCCTCGGAATGACACTCGTGGCGCCGCTCTGGTCGTGGCGTTCGTCGTCGCGCCGCTCGCGGCGCCTTTCACGTTTGCGCAGACGCAGCCGACCGAACTTAGACCTGACTGGGATCGCACGTTCCAGCGCGGCATCGAATGGTGCCGGCCGGTCGGCGGTGAGCCCGCGACCGCGTTGCTGCTCTGCACAAAAGATTCCCGCGTCGATCTGATCGAGCTCGAGACCGCCCATAGCCGACTGGACGAAGCGGTCCCGGTCCAGCCGGGAACACAGTTCGCGGGCGCGCAGGGAGAGGTCGCCTACGGCTACGGCGTTTCCCGGATCTACGCGTTTCTGGTCGAACGCCCCGGCAAGACGAACGAGCTGACGCCCGGGCTGCTCTGGAGCGTTGTTGGCGCGCCGCAAGCGCAGACCGAAGGCGACCCGGAATTCATGACGCGGATCATTGCCGCGCAAGCGACACCGAACGGTGTGCTGGTGGTACGTTCCGATGGTCGCGTGGCCGAGCTTCTTGGCGGGGACGGCCGTGTCCGCTGGCAGCATCGGCTACCTGAAATTCGGCAATGTCGGCTTCACGTTCAGGGCACAAGCGCTGCGTTGTTTTGGAAAGAAGGTTGCGAACTTAACGTTGCGTTCTTGAATTTGCAGGCCGACGAGCCGGAAGCCAAGCTGGTGACCGTCAAGGGTTCGCCGCCAATCTGGACGACACTGGTTGGTGATAAGTTGGTGGCTGTATGGCCGAAGCAATTTGGCGTTATCTCCAGCGACGGGAGCCGACGGTCCGAGACGTTGGATCCCCGCTGCTGGGCCACGACGCAGACGGTGGCGTTCTACGTCGATCCGGCGCAGTCCGCCCGGGAGACGGAGGGCCTGCCGGCTTCGTCATTGCTGCTCGTGGGCAGTGATTTGATCTGTGTCTACGATTTGTCGAGTGGTCTCTTGCGAACGCCGAGCGAGTGTGACCTGCGGACCCCGATCCAACCTGAGGAGATCTGCCTGCGATTGTGCCTTTCCGGGGATCTGGTGCTTTGCACGGGGATGTCATCATTCCGTGTCGCTGGCGTGCTGCCGAGTATCGAGACACTGGCTCAGCACAAAGTCGAGGGTCTGGCGATCGATGTGGGTGTGCATCGCGGTTGCGCTTACGGCCTGTTCTGGGACATGTCCGACCGCTTCCAGCGCGGCGCGGGGGAATTCCGCCCGCACCTCGTTCTGGTCAAAACGTCCATGAAGCCGCCGTCGGCCGCCTCGCCGACCGAACCCGGCGTGTCCGATGTGCGTGAATTCGTTTTGGAGGAAGGGGAATCGACGGTCTATCCACAGACGTTCTGGATCGGCGAGAGACTCCTCATAGTCGATGACCGGCGCATACGTGCTTATACTCTGCCTTGAGAATCGGTTTCCGGAAGCTCCGCACAGGAACACCTGATGGCCGCTACGGTGCAGTTTCGTCTGGTCGACGCATTCGCCGAGACGCCCTTCAGCGGCAACCCGGCCGGAGTGGTGCTCGACGCCGACGAGCTGGACGAGCGGCAGATGCAGGCCATCGCGCGCGAGGTCAACGCCAGCGAGACGGCGTTTCTCAGCGGGGCAAACGACCTGCACCGGCCGCCGCGGCTGCGCTGGTTTACGCCCTCCGCCGAAGTTGATTTCTGTGGTCACGCGACGCTGGCGGCGGCGCACGCGTGGTCGGAGACCGTCGGCTTCCGGGCGCTGCTCGGCAAGTCGGAGCCCAGAATCGAGTTCGAGACCAAGGCCGGACTGCTGAGGCTCACGCCGGAGATCATTGCCGAGGATGAGAGTCGGCTGGTCTGGTGGCTGGCGATGCCCGATCCGAAGCTCAAGCCGGACAACACCAACCCGATGAAGCTGACCGCGCTGCTCGGCCTCACGATGGATGATCTGGACGCCGGAGTGCCCATCATGCGCACGCGCGACAACGACCTGATTCTGCTGATCCGGTCGTGGCGGGCGCTGGTCGAGCTGAAGCCGGACTTCCAGGG
>CAZDTB010000346.1:1277-5313 GCA_964508075.1 uncultured Planctomycetales bacterium | reverse complement strand
GCTGGCGCTCGATGCCCGGGGCAGGGAACCTCGTGTCGGCTCCGTTGCTCGACCAGGTCCAGCTCGTCAGCCCGATGCTCGCCAACGAGCAGCCAACGCTCAAGAGCCTGCGAGACGCGGCGGCTCTGCTGCACGCTCCTCTGCTACTGGTCTACCTGCAGCAGGACAGCGCTGACGACGGGTACAACAGCGCGGCGATGGCTTACTGGACCATCATCGGACTGTTCCTCGTGCCGGGCAACACCGTCGGCCACTACAGTACGTGTCAGGCGGTGCTCATCGATACGCGCAGCGGCTTCATTCTGGCGACGGCGCACGGCGAGTCACTCAGGGAAGAAAACGTCTTACCCGGTGCCGTGCCAATCGCCATCGATCGGACGCGTAAAGAAGCCCGGGCGGCGGCAGTCGCCGCGCTTCAGCAAGGTTTTCGCGCCACACTCGCAGGTCTCGCCGTCAGCCGGGGCGTCTTGGACCAGTGATGCTGAAGATCCGCCCGAACACTGCTGAAGACCACCCGGCCGTCCGACAACTTTGGAATGCAGCCGCTCTGTCTCGGCCGCAGGGCCGGGACGCGCAGCCGGAACCGCTGCGGCGACTCGCCGCTTTGCCTTTGAGATTGCAGATTTGAAATCTCAGATTTCAGATCTCAGATTTGAGATCCCAGAATTCAGGTCTCAGATCTCAGATTCAAATCTCAGCTCGGCGCTACTTGATCTCCAGCAGCTCCATGTCAAAGACCAGCGTGGCCTTGGGCGGGATCTTCGGAGGTCGGCCGGCATCGCCGTACGCCAGCTCGGGCGGGATGATCAGCCGCCACTTGGCCCCGACCTTCATCATGCCGACGCCCTCGATCCATCCCTTGACCAGCCCGTTCAGTCGGGACGTCAGCGGCCGGCCCCGATCGTGTGAACTGTCGAATTTCGCCCCATCCAGCACCCAGCCGGTATAATGCGCCACGATGACATCCGAGGGCTTCGGTGAGGGGCCGTCGCCGGGCTCGAGCACCACGTACATCAGCCCCGATTCGGTCGTCTGCAGCTTGTTGCCGTCCTTGTCAACGCGCTTGAGCAGCAGCTCCTGAAACTCCTTCGCCAGTTTTGCCTTGTCTCCGGCCTCTTGGACTACGGGCTTCTTTCTCGCCTTCTCTCCGTCCTCTCGGACTGCCGGCCGCTTTTCCGCCCTTTCCCGCGCGCGGTACAACTCTCTGATGTCCCGGTAAACGTCCTCGTACTCGAGCCCGTCCAGCAGTGTGACCGACTTAATCAAGATCGCTTCCTTGGGTGTGACGGGACTCCGCGATGCGTACTTGGGGTGGCTGATCACCTCAACGTCCTTGATCTTGTCAACCACATCCATCCCCTCCACCACCTTGCCGAACGCGCAGTAGGCGGCGCCGTCGACCTGAGGCTGATCCAGCCGGGCGTTGTCCACGACGTTTATGAAGAACTGCGACGTGGCGGAATTGACCAAACGCTTCTTTTGCTCTGGGGGCATCCCCGGCCTCCACCCCTTGCGCGCCATCGCGATTGTGCCCCGCACGTTTTTCAATCCGGTACTCCATTCGTTCCTGATCGCCCGGCGCAGCCCTTCCTGCTTCTCGTCCATCTCCGCCGTGAAGCCGCCGCCCTGAATCATGAAGTTGCTGATCACGCGGTGAAAGATCGTACCGGCGTAGTAGTCGGCCTCGGCGTACTCCAGGAAGTTCTTGACCGAGATCGGCGCCTTCTCGGCATCCAGCTCGAGGACGATATCCCCCAGCGTGGTCGTCATCTTCACCCGCGGATGCAGCAGCTTCACCCCCGATTCCTCGGCCTCAGGTGCCTTCTCCGGCGCCTCAGGCTTCTGGTCTTGAGCCTCGACCTTCGTGTCCTGCGCTTCAGCCTTCTCGTCCTGCGCTCCGGCCAACGGAGCCAACCCCAGGGCCACAACCAGCAATGCCAAGCGGAACATAGCACACCTTTCAAGTCTCGAATCAGCGGCCTCGACCCGGCACGCTCACTCCACGGGCGCACCGTCGATGGCAGAACTATAGACTGACAGCATATCGAATGCCCACCCCCAGGGCAACGACGAGCCCGCCCGTACCTACGGCTCCCGCAGCCGCTTCCGCAACTCGCTCGATCGATCGAGCCGCGCCAGCCGCTCCTCCACGCGTCCATCGACCGAATGAACGCACACAGCTACAATCATAGACTCCGTGAGCCACGCAAACCGCCCACTTTCCTGGTCCGCCACGCGCTTCGCCCTGCTTTCTTCGTGCAAACCCAGCAGGACGACGCCGGTGTCGAAGTCGACCTCGTCGCGGATCGGTCGATCGGATTCGTCCCGGCCAGGCAGCCTGACACGCCGCACCCCGCCGATCGCGTCGCCGACTGCAACCGTGAACAGCTTCCGCAACCACCAGCCGCGACGCCACCTCCAGACCTCGACATTCGCCGCCCGCTTGCCGACACTCGGGCCCAGCACGAAGAAATGCGTCCGCGGCGCTGCCTTGATGGGCTCACTCGACTGCGACCACTCACCAATAAGCACGGCGCGCGCAGCGTCCGATGCGTCCAGTACCGCGCCCCGCCGCCCGACAAGCCGATTCCACAGCCACAAACGCACGCGATAGCGATATGTCTTCCCCGCCTCAACACCACCGTCATCCACCCAGACCGTCAAGCTATCCTCGGCTTCGTCGCTGTCCGCGACATCCGCTTGCTCACCCGGCGCCGGGGGAACGTCGCCGACAACGACATTCCCGAACACCGGCCGCGCCAGCGACTCCTGCAAGGCCTTGACTTCACGAAACGCGGCATCGAGTGCGGCACGGTTGAGCAACCCACCGCTGACATCATCGAAAATCGGCGTCGGAAGCGACTCCAGACCCGTCGGGCTCAGCGGCTTCACTCGCTTCCACGGTGAAGAGCCGCCACTGGCCAGCAATTCCTGGCGCTCCGCCTCAACACCCGCCACATACACCTTCGTCGCGTAGGCCGGGTACCCGGCGGCCAATTGCGTCTCACATTGACGCTCGCGATCAAAGCGGGTCGCGATCCGCACCCAGCCAACCTCCCGCTCCCCAGCACGATCCGCATCTGCCGATCCATCTTCGCCAGCCATTCCCGCCAGGAAACAACGCCCCGTGATTACCCACGGACGTTCCGGCGCGATCGGCGTGACCACGCGCACCGGAGCCGGGCGGCCCTCGGGGCGCTCAATCTGCCGTCCAAACGCCGCCGCCAGACGCAACTCCCGCGACTTAAGCGATCCTCCCGCCGCATCCGGACTCTCAAAGATCCCGCCGCGATGCAACTCTTCGAGCCGGCGGCAATAGCGCGGAACCTCCACCGGCGGCACCTCGGCATCCTGCATGCTCCGCTCAAGCGCTCGCGCCTCCTCCAGAATCACCTCCTGCAGTCGCCACGGCGTTACACTTCGCCCGTCAAACGTGACCGCATTCGGCGATTCGAGCAGAAACGCCCACGCCAGGCACGCTGCCAAAACCCCCGCCGCCCCCAGCACAACCTTCTCGCAGTGACGTTCAACCAGGCTCAACGACCGATCTCTCACGACGTCACCTCCATCTTCGCGGCCTGTACAGTCCGCTCCCCGAGGCTACTCACTAGCCAACATCCGTCTAACCCCGCTCGGCATCAGCGGCCCGTAAACCTCACGCCACATGTACAACTCAAACTCCAGCCCGACGTACATCGCCGGCTCGGTCCCGTACAGGTAGCCCTCGGCGGCGTCGCCGGGAGGAACTGTCGCACACGCCACGGCCGTGCACTGATAGAAGTTCCGCTTTCCGATGCGGTCGATCAGTTCCAGCACGTCACGCTGATCCATCACCACCGCCATCTGAAACACCACCACGTCGAGCTCGCCGTCGCATACGCGCCCCGTAAACGAGACCGGCGCCGCCACACGCGGTGCATGCCCTGAAACACTCGGCGTCTGAAACGGCAGCAGGCCATCCTCCAACTGATACCCCAGGACGAAGACGCTCCAGATCCGCTTCACCGGCATCTGCTCCACGCAGGCGCTCTTCCCG
>CAZDTB010000346.1:0-1267 GCA_964508075.1 uncultured Planctomycetales bacterium | reverse complement strand
GCGCCCCGGCAACTTCGTCATTCATCTCCGCGATCGCCGCCGCGACGTCCTGCTGAATCCACAATTCGACCTGCGCGAACCACAGCTCCTCCACGCGCGGCGCTGCCGTCTCCGCACCGACCGACCTGCGCTCGAACGCCTCGGGGCCGGCGTAGCACCGAAGCCCACGTGCCTTCACCACCTGCGCGTACCGTGCCGCCTTGTCCGCCACTCCAACTCCACGCTGCCCCGCCAGCGCCGTCCACGCGGCGCCCATCTCCTCGACCTTCTCTCTCTTCAACGCATCCCGCTCAGCCAGGTCCTGACGCGCCGCCGCGTTCTCCGCCTCCGTCGGTAGCCCGCCAGCGCAAAGCCGGCTCAGCAGATCGGCGATCGCATCTCGATAGAGTTCCACGAATCTCACCCGTGCGTACGAAGCCCCCCCGGTCGGAAACACGTTCGGCAACAGGGGCGCGCGCCGATTGATCGCTGCCGCCGCCCCATACAACTCCGCCAGCTCGCGTGCCAGCTCATCGCGGCGGTGCTGCTGGACGGCCGCTGCCTGCGCGCTCTTCGGATCCGCCCTGAGCGCCGGAACGTCCCGCGCGATCAGCAGGTGGGCACGCATCTCTTCGCGCACCCCGTTGTGTGTAACCCCACTGACCGCCAGCGACAGAATGCCGACCAGTCCGAGGCCGGTCGCAATCCCCGCAACGCGCGTACTCATCCCGACCATGACCGTTCTCCTTCACGGACCGCGCACACCAGCCCCGCTACCGGCGCGCACCTTCGGCTGGCCCCACGTTCACGTGGTGCAGGCGCAGCCATCCCGCGCGCCAGAGTCAGTTAGTTGCCAGAGAAACTAAGTTTTCCGCGACCGGCCGGGTCGCGTGCGGGGCCGTAGACTTCACTACGGGCCGCCTGGAGGATGAATGGTATGGATGAGGCCTGATTCACAAACCTCGGACGTCGCCGCAGCCGTCGGCAAGTATCGGTTTGGTGTGCTGCCCGTCTTTGCCTATCGCGTCTCCTGATTGGGGGTTGGGCGCGCGCGCCACAAACCAGCAGGCTCCCCAATACTATCAGAAGCCTTGCTCAGCTTCGGTGCACAGTCAAATAAAAACCGCCAAAAACATGACGCATCTCCGTCACGGACAGCGCAAAGCACCCCAACACCTCGATGGGTGACGGATTTCCGCCTCCGCTTTGCCCGCAGCAGTCCACTGGTGCTCTCCCTAGCCCGGACTATTCATACCGCAGAGAGCGCGGAGAGCGCAGAGTGTTGTTG
>CAZDTB010000345.1:0-5319 GCA_964508075.1 uncultured Planctomycetales bacterium | reverse complement strand
GTTCATCGAGGCTCGCCTTGCGGGCGTTGAGCGTGTCGGTGTCGATGTCGATTTCGGTCTGTCGGTGGTCCAGCAGGGCTTCGCGCTGGTCGAGGTTCACCTCGCGATCACTGAGCGTTTCCGTCTCCGCGTCGAGCTCGGTCCGTCGGGCGTCGAGCTGGGCTTCGCGGCTGTCGAGCTCGGCCTTGCGGGCGTCGAGCGTCGCGGCGTCAGCGTCCAGCTCCGCCCGCCAGCTAGTCAGCTTGGCTTCTCGGTCGTCGAACTCGGCCTTGCGGGCGTTGAGCGTCTCGGCTTCCGCGTCGAGCTCGGTCCGTCGGATGTCGAGCTGGGCTTGGTGGTCGTCGATGTCCGCCTTGCGCGTCTTGACTTCGTATTCAAGCGTGCGCACTTTCTCGAGGTTGGCCTCGAGCATGGCCTGCCGTTGGTCCAACTCGAGCGTGCGGGGCTTCACTTCCGCCGCCAAGGTGTCGAGTCCGGCCTGCCGCTCGTTCAGTTGCTCGGTCTTCGCGTTGAGCTCCGCCAGTTGCTTGTGGGCGGCGTTCGCGCGCACGTCCAGTTCGGCGGTTTTGGTGCTGAGGTCTTTTTCAATCGCGGCACGGTGTTCCTTCAACTGGATGATGCGGCGATCGAGTTCAACCGCCTGAGCATCGAGCGTCTCTTTGCGTAGGTCGAGTTGGCACCGCTCGGCCTGGAGCTGGTCTTGCCGCTGGCGCAACGTCGATTTGAGTTCGCTCAGCTCGGCGGCCTGGAAGCCTAGGTCGCGCTCTCGTATCGCGGCGCGCGTGGTATCCCGCTCGAGCGCGTCGCGGCGTCGATCCAATTCGATGCGGTGTTTCAGGAACTCGCCGGTTCCGCGGCTGAGTTCGGCGGTGAACTCCTCGATTTGTTGGAGCTTCTGGTTAATCAGCATGGCCTGCTGGTCGAGCTGCAGGCTGCGTTCGTCCAACTCGTGCGTATGGGGGGGGGCGAGGTCGTCGCGCAGCTGGCGCATATCATCTGCGTGGGCAGTAAGGTCTTCGCACAGCCGGGCCCATTTCTCGGCGCAGGCTTCCGGACCGGTGTGATCTTCGTGCGCGGTCATGTCGGCTGCTAACGGTTTGCCACTCGTGACAGACGCCATCCCAGGGATTTTCTCTCGTTGGTCCAGGGCTGTCGGAGTAGGCGGGAAGCAAGGGTCACGTGCGGTGGCTTGCCCGGAAACTCCATCCTTTATCGGGTTATCGTCTTTCCGGAGGGTGGTGGTGAGACTAAACCCGCCCCCCGCAGCAAACTGCTTCTGATCGCGAAGTTAGCGGTCGGGGGGCAAACGTGGCGGCGTGCGGACGACCGATAAACCGGTGGCTGGCCGATCACGCGATCGGCCGCGGAGCTGTCAACGGGCTGGGTTCTCCGAGTCGAGATCTCCCGCCGCGACTAGCCCCACCCTCAGGAGGACTTGGATCAAGGTTGGGGAGGCGTGGGTCGCGATAGGGGAATTCGAGCGCGCGCCGGGCGCTATCCGGTGCATCCTGGAGCTCTGTGAGCACACGCTCGAACGCGACTCGCAGCTCGGCCCGGCTCGTATCGAGCTGGGCTTCGCGTTCGTCCAGCCGCGCCTCACGCGCGTGGAGCGCTTTGGTCTCCGCGTCGAGCTCGGCCCGTCGCGTGTCGAGTTGCGTTTGGCGCTGGTCGAGGTCGGCCTTGCGCGTGTCCAGCTCGTGCTCAAGTATGTCCAGTTTCTCAAGGTCGGCCTCGAGAACGGACCGCCGTCGGTTCAATTCGAGCGTGTGGGGCTCCAATTCCGCCGCCAAGGTGTCGAGTTCGGCCTGCCGCTGGTTCAGTTGCTCGGTCTTTGCGTTGACTTCCGCCAGTTGCTCGTCGAGGGCGTCCGCGCGCCTATCCAGTTCAGCGGTCCTGGCCGTGAGGTCCTCTTCGATTGCCGCCTGGTGTTCGCCCAGTTGGCTGATGCGGCGCTCGACTTCAACCGCCTGGGCGTCGAGGGTCTCTTTGCGCAGGTCGAATCGCTTCCGATCGGCCTGGAGCCGCTCTTGCTGCTGGTGTATCGTTGATCTGAGGTCGTTTAACTCGGCGACCTGAAAGCTCAGGTCGCGCTCTCGTACTGTGACGTGCGTGGCATCCCGCTCGAGCGCATCGCGGCGTCGATCCAACTCGATGCGATGCTTCAGGAACTCGCCGGCCCCGCGGTTGAGCTCGGCGGTGAACTCCTCGACCTGCTGGAGCTTCTGGTCGACCAGCGTGGCCCGCTGATCGAGCTGCAGGCTGCGTTTGTCCAACTCCTGGGCGCGGGGGACGAGCTCGTCGCGCAGTTGCCGCAGATCATCCGCGCGGGCGGTGAGGTCCTTGCACAGCCGGGCCCATCTCTCGACACGGGCTTGGAGTACTGTGCGGGTCTCGTTTGGGGTTACGTCGGCTCCCAACAATTCGGACTCAGCCGGTTTGCCATTCGTGACAGACGCCATGACAAGGATTCTCTCTCGTTGGTCCACGGCTATCGGAGCAGACTGGAGTCGAGGGCGTCGTGCATCAAGTTGCCCGGAGGCTCCGTCCTTTATCGGGTTATCGTCTTTCAAGACGGTGGTGGTGAAAGCAAACCTGCTGTGTGACTCAAACTGCTTCTGATTGCGAACTGAGCGGTCTGGCGGCGAAAATGGCGGCGCGTGAACGACCGATAAATCAATGAGTGGCCCCCCGCGCTGTTGGCCGTGGAGCTGCGAGCGGGCCGGCTCAGCCGAGTCGAGTTCTCTGTCGCCGACGAGACGCACGCGCAGGTGGACGTGGACCGGCTCTGGCGAGGCGCAGTTCGCGCCGGGGGAATCCGAGTGGATGCGGCTCAGCATCCGGCGCGTCCCGCGACTCAACGAGGGCTTGCTCAAGCGCGCCTCGCAGCGCGGAAGTGCTCCAGCTCAAGGGAGATGCCTGCTGCCAAACGGCCAAGCTTCACATCGCCCTCGCCGAGGATGAAGGCGGCGCACGCCACGAGCGCATCCGACACGGTTGGATCGTGTCGCGGACGACATTCCCGCGGTAGAGGCGGTTGCGGAAGATATTTCGAGGGGCGAGATGCGCAACCGGGGTCTACGCCGGTGTGCGCCCGGTTGCGGGACCAGGGGGCTTGCGCTATGTTCACGAACCTGCTCTTCAAAAAGGAGTCACCATGCGTTCAGTTGCCGCCGTTCTTGCCCAGTCGAGTGTTGGGCTGGTTGTCGTATTAGTCGGGCTGCCGTCGCAGGCGCCGGCTGACGTGCGTCCGCACGCGGGGATGTTGCGTTTTCCGGATGTGAGCCAGACGCACATCGTGTTCTCGTACGCCAACGACCTCTGGCTCGCGCCACGCGCCGGTGGGATGGCGACGCCGCTGGCCAGCCCGCCGGGACAGGAAGTGTCTCCCCGCTTCAGCCCGGACGGCAAGACGATCGCGTTCGCCGGCAACTACGACGGAAACCGCGATCTGTACACCATTCCCGTCAACGGCGGCGTGCCCGTTCGCGTCACGCATCACCCCGGAGGCGAGGTCCTTTGTGACTGGATTCCCGGGGCCAGGCTGCTCTTCTTCACGGCTGAGATGGGGCCCTACCGGCGAATCGCCCAGCTATTCAGCGTCTCAGCGGAGGGCGGCTTGCCCGAGCAGTTGCCGGTGCCCTATGGGGCGCGGGGCGCGGTTAGCCCCGACGGCCAGTGGCTCGCGTACACGCCGCACAATCGCGACGCGGCTACCTGGAAACGGTATCGGGGTGGGATGGCGAGCGACATCTGGCTGTTTCACCTCGAAGATCACGTATCCAAGCAGATCACCGACTGGGAGGGAACCGACAGCTTTCCGATGTGGCACGGCGGTGCGCTTTACTATCTCTCGGACGCGGGGCCGAACCACCGGCTAAACATCTGGGCGTACGACGTCGGCGGCGGGGGGCACCGGCAGATCACGCACTTCGCAGACTACGACGTGAAGTGGCCCGCGGTCGGCCCGGGTCCCAACGGCGGGGGCGAAATCGTCTTTCAGAACGGCTCGGACCTGTACCTGCTCGACCTGCGCACGAAGCAGGCGAAGACAGTTGAGATTCTCATTCCCGGCGACCGGCCCAAGATCCGTCCCCAGACCGTCGACGCAAAGGAGTTTATCCACGATTGGGACATATCCGCCACCGGGAAACGCGCCGTGCTCGAGGCCCGCGGCGAGATCTGGACCGTGCCCGCCAAGAAGGGCCCCCCGCGCAACCTGACGCGCACCGACGGCGTCGCCGAGCGTAATCCGTCGTGGAGTCCGGACAAGAAGTGGATCGCCTACTTCTCCGACGCGACCGGCGAGTACGAGCTATACATCACGCAGTCGGACGGCAAGGGCGAGACCCGGCAGCTCACCGAAGACGGCCAGGTGTTCCGCTATAACCCGGCCTGGTCGCCCGACTCCAAGCACATCGCCTTCAGCGACTACTCCGGCGCGATGTACCTCTACACGATCGAGAGCGGCGAAGCGAAGCTGATCGATCAAGATCCCTTCGCGCGGATTCCCCGGCCGCGCTGGTCACACGACTCGCGCTGGATCACTTACAGGAGAATCTGCGACAACCAGCAATCCGCGGTCTGGCTCTACAACCTCGAAACTGAAGAGAAGCACCAGGTCACGAGCGGTTTCTTCAACGACTACTCCCCGACGTTTGACCGCAAGGGCAATTACCTGTTCTACACCAGCGCGCGCAGCCTCGGCAGCCCGATCTATGAAGATATGGGCGGCTCGTATGTCTATGCCGGCACCGGAACGTTGATCGCAGTTCCGCTGCGCGAGGACGTCGAATACCCCTGGGCGCCCGAAAGCGACGAGGAAACCTGGGACGATGAACAGGAAGACCAAGAAGACAAGGCTGACCAGGACAAGAAAGAGGACCAGGAGGAAGGGGACGACGTCGAGAGTGACGAAGACGAGGAAGCCGAGGAGGACGAAGCGGCAGACGAATCCGGCGAGGAAGCTGAAGACGACGGTGTCACCGGCGTTTGGGAAGGCACGATCAAAGGTGATGAGCCATTCCCGCCCGAAGGCTTCCCGCTCACCATGACGATCCGCCTCAGTGACGATTCCGTCTCCGGCAAGGTCAGCGCGGGGCCGTATGCCGGCACGATCACGGACGGCTCGTTCAACCGCGAGACCGGCGAGCTGAGCTGCAGCCTCGAGGTCGACACGGGTGAAGGAATCGAGACGTTCAGCGTCACCGCGACAATCGACGGCGAGTCGATGACCGGAAGCGTCACGGGCACCGATTTCAACGGGACGTTCACCGCCTCCCGCACCAGCACGGACGTGCCCGAGGAAGAGGAAAAAGAAGA
>CAZDTB010000344.1:0-5326 GCA_964508075.1 uncultured Planctomycetales bacterium | reverse complement strand
GGTTGAGGGAGAACACCCAGGCGAGCCCGCTTTACACGGGCAAGAACACCAAACAACCCCCCGCACCGTAAGAACAACGTAGGGTTCGCCGTGCGGACCACATCGCTAATCGGCCCGCTGGTGCGAGATTCCCATCTCGCACGCGTTGGGGCAGGATTCCTATCCTGCGACATTCACGGGAGACGATTCCCGGCGGAGTCGGTTGACGGAAGGCTCTTTACGCGCGTATTCTGCTGGAGTAGTATTTGGAGGGGACGCAGTAAGACGGCTTACGTGGAAACCATATAAACAGAAGTGCGAATGAAAATCAAACCGGAGATAATCACACTTTACAGATACTTCGCGTATGCGGCGCACATGCGCGACTTGTTTCGTCGCGAAGTAGACCAAGAGTGGTTGAAAATCGCGAGCGCGGACACGCGCGGCTTACTCCTCTTTCTCTATTCCGCGCCGGGGGTCTATTTGATGTACTCATACTCCGGGATCTATCTGGTCATTGAAGGCTGGAAGGATCTGAAACTGAGTGATCCCAAGATTGACCCCCTTCTAGATTCGCCTTTTGTAGGCAGACTCAGGTTGTTCCGCAATGCGACTTTTCACTACCAGAAGCAGCTCATTAGCTGGAAGCACCTTCAGTTTTTTGGGACGAATGAGGAGCAAACTGAGGTATGGTTGGACGAGCTCTACTCCGAGTTCTCAAGGTTTTTCAAGGAGAACAGTTTTCCGCTTCCAGAAAAGCTCAGGGAATCCCTGAAAGGCAAGTCGCATGTGGAAATCGCGAAAGCCATAAGGCGCTACTGGTTTTTGGAAGACCATGCGAACGATGCGATACAGTAACGTAGGGTCCGCCGTGCGGACCACAGCCCTGATCGGTCCGCACGCCGGACCCTACGCGCTAGATACGCTATGGTTGCTCTTCCCCCTCGGCCTGCTGAGATTGCGCCTCTTCCGGCGTGTCCTGCTTGGCGTGAGCGTCCGGTCGTCTTGACAGCGGCTCGAACCACGTGGGGAAGGCGTACTCCAGCTCGTAATCGGGATGTGGCGAGCGCAGCGAACTGATCCACTCGACCAGCATCTGATAGCGCGGATCACGCGTGCTGCGCAGCACCGGCGCGACGCGGCCGCGCTCGACCGGCGGGTGCGACGGCTGACCCTCCTCCGCCGGCAGCATGTAGCGGATCAACGCGCTGTCTTCCGGCAGGGCGCGGTCGATCATCGGGCTCGCGGCGGTCTTCATCTCGTCCAGGATCACGAATGACGTGTAGACAAACCCGTCGCTGGTCTGCGACCCCTCCGGGAAACGAAACGCGGCGGCCTCCGGCCCGCCGTGGCAGCCCGCCCGCACACAACTTCTCATCACCATCGGCAGCACCCGCCGACGATAAGTCGTGAACACTTCGGGATGGCTGCGCAGCTCGATGCGGTCGGCGTACTTCAGGCCGGTCGCCTTCAGAATGATGGGCAGCTTCTCGTACGGCCGGCCCTTTTCGAGCGTCTGATCCCAATCGGGATCGTAGTCGGGGGCCTGCCTCATCTCCTGACGAACCAGGTCCACCAGGTCGCGCTCGTTGCGCGAGCGGAGAAAGCGCACGTTGAGTCGCTCGGGCGGGCCGTCCAGCGCGAGCTCGGACAGTTTCAGCCTCAAGATGTCACGCGGACTGAGTGGCGCAGGCGGCTCCACGCCCTGGTCAGCCGGACGCGACGACGGGCTCTCGCCTGGCTTCACAGCGGCTTGATCGGCCGGCTTCGCATCCTCTGCCTCCGCGGACTGCTGCTCGACCTTCTGCAACAGTTGCGTGGCCTGCTCGTGTTTCGGGTCGAGCTTCAGGACGTGTGCACATTGCCGGCGCGCCTGGGCAAACAGGCGGCGCTCGACCAGCCACTGGGCCAGCTCGAAGTGCCCCTCGGTATCGTCCGGCTTCAGGGCCCAGAAACGACGCATGTAGTTGGCCTGAACCGTCTGGGCCTCCTCCAGCCACTCGATCCGGTCGACCTGCGCGCGTGGCCAGCGCACCACGCCGGCTTCATTGCGGATCAGCGCCTCGCTCTCGCTCAGCTCCACGTTGCCGCGCATCACCGTGCCGTCTTTCAGGTGGATTTTCGCCAGTTCGGCGATAGCGGGCGTGAGGCACAGCGACAACGCGATCAGCCCCAGGAGTCGGCCTCGCCGCCACGCGATTCTCTTCATGCCTCGCTCCAATCCGTTGCCAGGGCGGCCGCGTCGATTACACCTTGCGATGGGCCGTGTGGGCCACTTGCGACCCGTCCGCGAGCGTCTTCAGCGTGTAGTCGCCAAACACGTTCGGGGCCTCCTGCTGCAAGGTCTTGAGAATCATGACCGCGACGGCCCGGATCTCGACCTCGGCGTGCTCGCTGGCGCGCAGCTCGATGAAGTGCCGCCAGGCCCGGCCGTTGCCGGTCACGAAGATCTTGGTCTCGGTCGCGTTAGGCAGCACGCTGCGGGCGGCCTGGCGGGCAAGCTTTCGGCGGAGCGTCGCGTCCGGCTCGTCCTCGAACTTGCGCGCCAGCCCCTCGACCAGCCGGCAGTACGCGTCGTGCGACTGGCGGACCGACTCCTCCCAGACGGTGTGCAGTTCCGGATCGTCGGCGATACAAGCCGGCTCGACGAAATCGCAAGTGCTCTCGTCCACGTAGCGTTGCGAGAGCTGCGAATAGCCGAAACCCGCCCGGTGTCGCACCAGCTCGTGCGTGAACGAGCGCGACACCCCGGTGATCAGGAAGCTCCAGGCCGCGTGTTCGAGCACCGAGCCGTGCTGCACGTTGATGATGTTCCCGAGATATTCCCGGTTCGTCTTGCGACCCTTCCCGAACGACATATAGCAGACCCGCCCGGCCATCTCGCACAGGGCTTCGGCTCCGACTTCACTATCGGTCTCCCAGGTCAGCGCGTGGTCTTTCAGAAACCGATCGACCCCGTCGGGGTCGAGTGACTGACGCCCGACCAGGTAGACCCGCGGCGTGCGTACGATGTTCACGAGCTCACCTCCCTGCCACATTTGTGTGGCCGGATTGTACCCGCCCGGTTGGCGGACGCCACGCGCGGGCCGGCGCTGATGGTTGCCGCTGCGCCTTGCACGCGCGGGAAATAGACTCTAAAAGCCGGGCTATGAGCGGGACTTACGAAAGATTGGCCCGCGCCGCCCTCCCCCGTGCAGCTTGCCTGGCGGCCGTTCTTTATGCGGCCGGGGCTGCAGCAGCCGACCCTCCGCTGCGCTATGATCTCGACGTCGGCGAGCGCCTGGTATACGAACGGCGTGTGCGCGTCCTGCCGCTCGACGGTGACTCGGTCGTCCAGCGTTACAGTCAGCAGCTTCAACTATGGTGTCTGGCGAGCGATCTGAAAGAGGATTACCTCCTGGCCGAGCTGATCCACGTCGCGGCTCAGCAGACCGAGCCGGCACGGGGAGCGCTGTTTCACATCGATCACCGCGGTCGGCGACGATTCCCCGATGAAATCCTGGCCCGGGTCGCGGGGCTTGATCCGCTCTTCGAACTGCTCCCGCTGCTGCCGGCGGCGCTGGAGTCCGGCCCGAGCTGGTTGACCGAGCCGGACCACTTCGGGCGCTGTTGGCGCTGCACGCGTGCCCCGCCGGCCGACGACGGACCGACTCGCATTGATTTCGTACTGGAAGACCCGACCGGCGTCACTGAGGCCCGCGCGGTCGAGCAGCGCGGTGCTTACTGGTTCGACGCGCAGGCCGGCCTCGTCACACGCATCGAGACCGAGTGGATCGATCGACACGCACAGCAGCGCACCCTGGCGGTGACCCGCCTGCATAATCGACTGAAAGAGGATGAGCTCTGGTGCCAACGCCGGATTGCGGAGGCCGACAAGTATCTGTGCACGCTTCGGCTGGAAGACCGCCTGTTGGCGCAGGTCACGGCCGGGCCGACGAGCGTCGAGCAGATTCTGGCACACGCCGACCGCCTCTGGCTGGAGCTGGTGACGGAGCTGCCGGATCGGCCGGAGTCCCCGCTCCGCCGGCTGGCGCGAGCCCACCGAATGCTCCTCGCAAAGGAAAGCGGCCGTTATCGCGAGCGAGCGGCGCTGCCGCGCGAATGGCTCGGTGCGGCGGCGGCGCATTGGTCGTTGCAGACCCCCGACGGCAGGACCATCCGCAGTGAAGGGATGCGCGACCGGTACGTGGTGGAGTGCTTCTGGAGCGCGGACTCCCTCTGGAGCCTGCGCTCATTCGAGATCCTCCGGCACCTTCAGAAAGCACTGCCCGCCGAGGATGTCCGCGTCGTGTGTCTGAACATCGACGCCGACGTCGCGGCGGGCCGCCGGGCGGCGCAACTCTGCGGAGGGGAGCTGTTGCACGTGTTGGCGGGGCCGCCGGTCGGCGGGCAGCCGCCCCGCGAGCTGCCGGTGTTCCGCCTGCTCGACCGCAACAGCCGGGTTCTGGCGGTTTATTTCGGCTGGCAACCCGGGTTGGCCGAGAAAATCTCCGCGCTGACCCGTTAAAATGAGAAACTCGCGCCGGCGCTTCGTGCGCGCCGGCGTTGGCTTGGTCGGGGACATGGGAGAATCCACTCGTGAAGTTCTGCGTCGGTCTGAAATCGCGTGCGTGTATCTGGCTCGTCGCAATAGCGCTCGTGAGCGCGAGCGGCTGCGCGGCCAAGCGCACCATCGCGCCGGTCGCTGGTCCGCTGAACGGTATTGCTCCCGAGGAGGCCGACGTACGGGCCGAGATGGTGCGGAAAGATCCGCGCGCCTACCTGCACAAAGTTGCGGAGAAATGCCGCGCGCTCGAGCAGTACACGCTCACGTTCACCCGCCAGGAACGCCGCGGGTTCTTCAGAACACTGCGCGATCCCGAAGTGATCGCGTGCAAGTTCCGGCGCGAGCCGTTCAGCGTTTACATGAAATGGCTCGACCCGGACGTCAAGTATGGCGAATCGACATACGTGGCCGGCGAGCAGGAGAACAAGGTGCGCTTCGTGCCGCGACACGGGCTGTTCGGTCTGCCGCCGAGGATCACGCGCGTGGACGTGCAGATGCCGGTGCTCTGGGGCGAGGCGCGCTACCCGATGACGGATTTCGGGCTGGCGCGCATGATGGAGCGGACGTTCGACTCGATCGAGCGGGCGGGCGACGACTGGATGATCTCGTACGAGGGGCTGACCAAGCTGTCCCACTCCGAGCGGGTCGTGCACTACCTGCGGTTGGAATTTCCGCCGTCGCTGTATCAAGCCCCGATCCAGGAGCTGTTCGTCGACGTCGCGACCGATCTGCCAGCCTGCACGCGGGTTCTGTATCGCTCGGGCACCCTGGAGGCGGCCTACGTGTGGGCCGACGTGGATC
>CAZDTB010000343.1:0-5360 GCA_964508075.1 uncultured Planctomycetales bacterium | reverse complement strand
CCCGGCATCCGTAATGACGATCTCGTTATCCGAGCCGTCGAGATTGCAGCGGCGGATGACCTGCCAGTCGTAGTCGCCGTAGTACACCTTTCCGTTGACCGCATCCACGGTGGGGCGGCCGGGCTGACTGCCGGTGGCGAGCGCCTCGACGTTGGTTCCGTCGAGGTTGGCGCGGTAGACGGCGTTATCCTGGGTGTCGCCCCAGTACATTTTACCGCCGGCCACGTCGAGGTCGAGTCCGCGCGGGTTGGTCAAGCCGGCGAGCAACAACTGACTGCCTGAGACATCCAGGCCCAGGTCGGCCTTGCGGATGCGACCGTTGTTGTAATTACCAGTGAGCCAGTAGATCTTGCTGTTGGCCTCGTCGATCGCGATACCGACCGGCAGCCATTCGGAAGCGGGCAGACCGGTGATTTCCTCGGCGCTGCCGCCGTCCAGATTCATCCGGTACATCTTCGGGTCGTTGTACTTGTACTCGGCCAGATAGACCTTGCTCTCGGCCGCCGCGATCGAGACCCCTGCTGCGAGTGCCCCCGCTATCAACAGAACTGTGCCTTTGGAAACACGCATAGCCTGACCTCCTTACGCAAGCATGTGACAGCTGGACCAGGGGAGAGCGCTACGACGAGCAGGCATTGGCTTGTTCATCACTCTTCCCTCCGGAGATGGAGCAACCCATCAGAATCGGACGACTCGCCCGCGAGTGGCCGGGCCTCCTTTTGCAGCCTCCGTACCCAGAATCGTAGGCGAACAGGTCTCTCCATCGCAAGCGAAACCGGAAGTGCTGGGCGGATTCCGCGCTCTTGACCACGAGCTGCCGTTCGCACGGACCCCTGGACCGTTAGCGCCCCTTTGTCGCTTTCACCGCGCAGCCCAACTTCTCTCCCCGCGGGAACCGTCCGGCTCTTCATCCATTGCTCACCGTCATCTGATCCCCGGCAGGGGCGGCCGCTGGAGAAAGGCATCATTGCATATCGCTAGTGACGGCCACTCGAGAGGGTGGCCGGAAGGCGGGCGTGTCGGGGTTGGGGCGTGCCAGGCAGGGCGTGGCTGGCGGGGCGGCCGTCTGGCCCGCACATCGGGATCCGGCTTGCCGGCGGGGTCGTCCGTCGGCTGATGTTTCCCCGCATGAGGCGTAGGGCCCAGCCGAGGGTTCGCCGAACGGTATGCGTGAGGCCGCACATGCCCAGGAGCTGGAGGGCCGCGTCGGTACCCCAACCACGCACGTTCTCCTCTCGCAATCCTGACGCCCTTCTCGTTGGCGATTGCTCGCAGCGTGTCGGCTTCGATCACGCCGTACTGGTGCAACACGTGCATTGCCACCGGATCGAGTTGGGTCACGCTTTGCCCCCGAGCGTCTTTGATACGCCCGGCCGGCCGGGTCGTGGTCGATCCATGCTTAGCCATTCTGATCTTCGTTGAAGTCCGGTCGTCCATCGGCGGCGCGCTTCCCGTCGGCGACACCGCAACAGCTTCACAGCATCAGGCCACCTAGTGCGTAGAGAACAAGGGCGACGAATCCCGCGGTCAGCGCGTAGGGCAACTGTGTGCGGACGTGGTCGATGTGATCGGATGCGGAGGCCATCGATGAGACGATGGTGGTGTCTGAGATGGGTGAGCAGTGGTCACCGAACACGCCGCCGCCCAGCACCGCGGCCACTACCAACTCCAGGTGTCCGCCGACCGACGCCTGGATCTCCAGTGCGATTGACAGCATGATCGCGAATGTGCCCCAACTGGTGCCGGTTGAAAAGGCGATCACGCAGGACACGAGGAACATGGCGGGGGCCACCATCCAGCCCGCCAACCCGTCGCCGACCACCGAAGCCACGTACGTCCCGGTCTGCAGTACTTGCTTACCACACAAGTGACCGATGGCGAATGCCATCACCATCAGTGCGGCCAGGGGGACCAACGCGGCCGCCCCCTTCATGACGACATCCATGAACTCCTTGAGCTTCATGATTCCCTGGGCTCGATAGAGCAGACCGGCAAACGCGACCGCTGCCGCCACCGCCCAGAAGACCGACGTGCTCCCCGAACTGGCCCCCAGAACCGCCCAGAAGGTCCTCGGAGTGCCCGGCTCCAATCGCGAGACGCCGATGTACCACAGACTCACCGGCACCATGGCCACCATCACCGCCAGGGGCAGGACCATGTTCAGCGCACGGCGTTTCGTCTCCGGTGCCGGCGGAAGGGCGAGCACTTCATCCGAGATCAACGGGTGGGCCCCGTCGCGCAGCAACTTGCCCTCCTCGCGGGCGCGTCGTTCCGCCTTGCGCATCGGGCCGAAGTCCTTTCCGGTCACGACGATGAAGCACAGCAGCAGCAGGCTGGCCAGGGCGTAGAAGTTGAGCGGGATGGCTCGCACCAGAACCGGCAGAGGGTCGGCGACCAATCCGGAGCCCGCCAACTGGGCCAGGATGAAGGCCCCCCAGCCGTTGAGCGGGATCAGGATGCAGATCGGCGCCGAACCCGTGTCGCAGATGTACGCCAGCTTCTCACGAGAGATGCGAAACTTGTCGAAAAGGGGACGAGCCACCGCGCCCGTCACCAGACAGGTGATACTCGACTCGACAAAGACCAGCACGCTCACCACTATCGCAAGCACCCCGGCGCTGCGCCGCCCACGAACCAGGCCGGTGCCCTGGGCGACACGCACGAATCCGTCTACGCCACCGCTGCGTTGCACCAGAGCGATCAGTGAGCCGACCAAGGCGCTGAACAGGATCACGCAGGTTTTGCTACTGTCGCCGAAGACGTCCACGCAGGCTTGCAGCGACGCGACCATGCCCGTCAGCGGGTTGAAGCCCTGCACGACCGTGTAGCCCATCCAGATTCCGGCAAACAGCGAGATCAAGACTTGCCGGGTGACGATCGCAAGTGTGATGGCGAGAGCCGGTGGAAGGAGTGACCAGATCCCGTAGTCGTGCAGCATCGTGTGGATCCCGCTGTACAGCGGCGTGGCACCACAGCATCCCTGTGGACCACGCAGGAGAAACCCTACGGTTCACGCTCGCGCACCCGGTAAACATCGTCGGCAGACTCGCCCCCGGATGACGGCGCCGGAGCCGGCTTGTCCGGGGCGGTCGGCGGCCGCTCGGCGTCCAGCGACATCGCGATGCGCGTGCGCAGCACAGTAGCGAGAGGGCGGTTTGTACGATCGCTGCTTGCGGCGTTCCCGCCAGAGAGCAGGCGTGCGAGTCGAGCCCGGATCGCCGACCAGCCCGACGGCCGGTCGAATTCCGTGGCAACCGCGGTCACTGCGTTTCCGAGCTCCCCGGCGGAGCGATAGCGTTCGCCTGGCGATCCGGCGAGGGCCGCCGAGAAGATCACGCGCAGGAAATAGCGAAACTCCTTCTGTCGAGTTCGCCAGCCACGCGGTTTCTCGTCGAAGCGAATGCGGTTCAGCTCGAGCTGCACTCTCCGGTCGACCGTCCCGGGCAGCCGGCCGGTCAGTAGTTCATGCAGGATCAGGCCGAGCGAGTAGACATCCGAACTGGGGGCGAGTTCATCGTTCTTCCCCGCCACTTGCTCCGGACTAGCGTACTCGTAGGTACCGATAAACCGACCGGAATCATCGCCCCCGGAGGACGGTGCCAGGTCCTCGATCCGCGCGATGCCGAAATCGAGGATCCGGGGTTGCCCGGACTCATCGACCAGGATGTTGCCGGGCTTCAGGTCGCGATGGACGATGCCGCGATGGTGAGCAAACTCGATCGGCTCACACACGTTCGCGAACAACGCCAACCGCTGCAGGGGATTGAGCCCGGACGTCTCGGCGTACCGCACGAGTGATTCCCCGCGGATGTACTCCATGACGAAGTAGGGTTGCGTTCCGAAAGTCGACCGAACCTCGTTCACGTGGAAGATGCGGGCGATCCCCGGATGTTGCAGGCGGCGCAGCAACTCGGCTTCAAACGCGAACCGCCAACGGTCTTCCGGGGAGACCAACCCGCGCCGCAGCAGCTTGATCGCGAACGGGCGTCTGAGCGTGGCGTGCGTGGCCCGGTAGACGATTCCCATTCCGCCGCGGCCCAATACCTCCTCACAGCGGTACTGATCGATGCAGAACGGGGGTACGGGATCGTCGCTATCCGGTTCGGCGGCAACGTCCGCCTGTGCTCTCGCAATTGTGGTCGTGCCGGGCAGGAACCACTCAGGGCCGCGATCGGGCTCGAAATCGCGCAGTTGTTCGTAGTGCGGCAGCAGCGAACGGACCTCGCGCAACAGGGCCGCATCATTTGCACACGCGCGCCGCACGAAGGCTTCGCGCTGTTCCGGTGCGAGGCGTACCGCGGCCTCCATGATCCGTTGCACGCGCAGGTGGGATTCGTCAGCCATCGTCGCCCCCTGCGTCCAGCCGGCGATTCAGCCATGCCAGCGCGTAGCGGAAGTCCTTTTCGACCGTGCTGGTGCTGACGCCGAGCAGACGCGCGACATCCGCGTACTTGAGGCCGCCGAACCAGTGCAGCATGACCACCTCGCTGAGGCGGGCGTGCTGCTCGGCCAGGTCGTGGAGTGCGTCGGCCAGATCCAGCAGCTCTACCTGGCGATCGTGCCACTCGACGCGAATTGATTCCAGCGGAACGCGCTGCCAACGCTTGTCCGCGACAGGCGCGCCGGGCGCGACCGACTTGGGCTCCGCATCGGGATCCGTCGAAGCTGCATCCGCGACTGTGCTTTGCCGCCGTCTGCCGCCGCCGCGCTTGTCGGCGTGACGTCTCTTCAAATGATCGATGATCACCTGCCAGATTTTTCGCGTGGCGATGGCCCGGAAATGCTCGGGGCCGTCCCACGGTCCCGAGGCGTGCTGCAAAAGGTGCAGGCAGGCCTCGTTGACGAGCTCGGTTGGCCGGAGGGTGAAGCCGGGGCGCTGGTTCCGAAAATATCGCCGCGCCACCTCGCGCAGCTCCTGGTAGACGAGGGGCACCAGGTCCTCGGTGGCGGCGTGCTTGTCGCTGGGTGTTTCCACGTTGCCGCTCCGGCTGGCAGAAGGCGCAAAAACCCTGGTTTTGCTTTGCGGGTTGCGCAGCGTGATTCCGTACTCATCTTACGAGGCCACGTCGGCCGGAGTCAACGGACACTGGCCGGTGCGTTGCGCGCGTGGCCGGCCACGCAACAGC
Source organism: uncultured Planctomycetales bacterium (assembly GCA_964508075.1). Lineage (GTDB taxonomy): Bacteria > Planctomycetota > Phycisphaerae > UBA1845 > Fen-1342 > JALSRY01. The sequence goes on along the minus strand of CAZDTB010000343.1, from coordinate 234 downwards.
GCGGGCTGCTCTGGGTGGCCAAAGCGCTCCTGGAAAGAGCGGCGGAACAAGCGATGGGACAGTTACTCCTCCCCGATGAACAGGCAACGTCAGCGGACCCTTTGGGAAGCGGCTGGTTCCCGCTGGTGGCGCGGCTCAAGGCGGCGCAACGGCTGCTGCGCCGCTGCGGGATGTGTGAGCTCCACTGCAATGTTGATCGCACCTCCGGCGAGCACGGCCGCTGCGGCCTGAGTG
>CAZDTB010000342.1:0-5364 GCA_964508075.1 uncultured Planctomycetales bacterium | reverse complement strand
CGTGTCACGCTGGTCATCCTCAGTTCAGCTACAGGCAGCGAGCTCCCGCGTGCTCCTGCCATCACTCTCATGCGTGATTACTCATTGGCAGCGAGAAACTCCAGCGCCGCTTCCTGACGTTTCACCACGTGTTCAAGAAGCTCGTCGAGAGCGTCGTCGAACTGCTGCGGGTCCGACACGAACGTGTATCCCGATTGCTCTCCATCGGCCCCGACGACATACGGGGCAATCAAGTCATGCGCGGCCTGAAATCGCGTCTGCGCACGATCTACCGCGAATGCGCCCTCACTCGCCTCCCGCACATAGCGCACGTAGGTGGACCAGTAGACGGAATCGTCGAGCAGGTACCGGATTAACGGCCAGTCGTCGCGCACGTCGTCAAGCTCGAGCGACGGCGCTGCTCCTCCGAAACCGGATGACGATGACAATGCCATGTTCAGGTCCCATGGAATCCAATTCAGACGCCCGCCGTCGCTGGGGTTGGCGTAGAGATAGTAGTTCTGCGCCATGCGGCCATAGGAGTCCCAATTCACGATGACGGTGTTGACGGCGAGCCATCGGAGAAAGCCGTCAACGTTGAATACCGACTCCAGCCCCGCTCGCCACGTTGCGGGATCGGATCGATCGGCGTGCAGTGCGGCGATGGCGGCCTGCACGTCGCTCCAGTCGGCGTCACCCTGGTTCGTCTCCTTGTCGAACTGCGCCTCGCTAAATGTGACCCAGTTCGAGGTGGGCTTGTAGAGGTTGCCGCTGTCGTCGTCCCAATGACTTGCGAGTAGCGGGTCATCAGGAATCTCCGTCATCGTGTAGAGACCGAAGTAGGTAGGTCCCTCGCCGAAATCGACGTAGATTCGATAGAAGCCTGTTCGCGGCGCCGGCACACCGGCGTCGCGAAAGATATCGTGTCCGACCTTCTCGCGCAAGAGCGACGCATCGGACCAGTTGCTGGCCAGGGAGAGGTCGTGAAAGCCGAAGAACCGCTGGTCGCTCGTCTCCGGATATTCCTCCTCAAACTGATCGAAGTCGAGGCGGAGGGGCAGCTTGCCGATCCCGCTCTGCCATGTTGACGCCAGCGATGACTGGCCCTTGTACCGGATACCGACGTACCACCAGGTCTTGCCCTCGAACTCAACATGGCATGGCACATAGACAGGGTTCTCCGTGTCGCCGAGAAATCCGCCGGCCCCGACAGGGAAGTCCCCCGGAGCTCCCGGCGAGTCGCCGAAGCCCTCGGGGAGGGTGCCGTCGAATCCCGGCAAGTCGCCGAAGCCCTCGGGGAGAGTGCCGTCGAATCCCGGCAAGTCGCCGAATCCCTCAAAGCCCTCGGGGAACGTACCGTCAAATCCCGCCAGGTCGCCGAGACCCTCAAAGTCTTCCGGGAGGTTACCGTCAAATCCCGGAAATCCGCCCAATCCACCTGCTGCTCCCGGCTCCCCGTACTTGGAAACCATGTCATCCTGCATCATCTGCCAATCGCCCGCGGCAATGGTAATGTCGAGCCGCTTCACCGCGTTGTCAGGGAAGACGGCGGAGTAGCGAGCGCCGCTCTCCTTGCTGTGTGACTCACTGTTCCAGCCGACGGGGCGGCCATCATCTCCCAATTCCGGAGAAGCTAAGCCGGAGTCGCCCGTAGGGCCGACCTCGCCTTCGGTTGCTGTCGAAGTGACGCCACATCCCATCTGCGATGCGGCCAGAGTAATGCCGATTCCGAGTGCTGCGACACAAATCCTCTTCATGGTTCACCTCGGTTTCCATTAGAGATAGTTCGGGTTTCTGTTTGCTTCCTGTTCTGTTGCGGCCGACGAACAGCCACCAACTCGCCGCATCGGATTCTGAGTCCGCTGGGGAGCGAGATCCGCACCGGCCAGCCCCATTCCGGCGCCGCCTGGTTCATCCACAACCGCTGGGGCAGTTGCATTGCCATTGGTCCGGTGGCCGTTACGTGTGCCGGCGCCGTGTGCTGAACATGGTCCTCACGCCACGCCCCCAGCCGCACCGCTGCGCCTGCGTGGAACTCGTCGATCTGGTCTCGCATTGCATAGGCAATAATCTCCGAAGGCTCAGGTGCTGCGACCGTCAGTATCGGCTCTCCGGTCAGGACGACCTCCCCCACACCGCGCCGCAACTCGGTCACCACACCGTCGATCGGGCTGGCCAGCACAAACAGCGAACGCTCCAGAGCCAGCTCTGCGATCCTGTGCTCCTGCACCGTCAAGGCCGCGCGGAGGGGCTCCAGGGTCGTGGCCAAGGCAGGCGGGATCGGATTCGCCTGACAGAAGGTCTCTTGCCGCTTCCGCGCCGCTAACAGATCGCGTTCAGCTTGGCCGAGGACCTTGGCGGTTTCCTCAGTCTGTCTGCTCAAGGTCGCGCACTCTGTTTCTGCCAGTCTGAACTTGTACTCGGAGACGGCGCGCTTCTTGTACAGACCCTCCATAAGGTCCGTCTGGATCTCGAGAAACCCCAGCCTGATCCGGTCTGTCTCCAGCGCGACGCGTAGTTCCAACTCGCGCAGTCGGGCGTTTTCGACGTCAATGGCAAATCGTCTGGCCTCGGCAATCTGCTGAGCCTGCTGCAGCGCAGCCTCGGCCGCGAACCGGCTCTCCGTCGCCACCATTTCGGCCCGCAAACGCACGAGTTCTGCCGTAACCGTCGCCAGCGCAGCCCGAATCTGCTCATCCTCCAGCACGGCGAGTGTCTCCCCGGCTCGCACTTGCTCGAAGAGACGCACGGGAATCATCGCCAAGCGGCCGTCGTTTACGGCAGCGATCTGACGCTGTTCGGCACGTGCGATACCGACCAATTCGACGCGCGCAGCGCGGTGCCCGATCAACCAGATGACTCCTGCCACCGCTCCCATCCAGACGAGGACCGGCATCGAGTGCCGCCGCCAGCGGCCAAACCCGTAGCTCTGCCATTTCGCGTCGCGGGCCATCCCAGCTATACCTCCAGTAACTCTTCCTGCATGGTCAGGCTGATGTTCTCCATGCCGTCAATGCTGCCCAACTCGGAGAGCATGTCGTCATTTCGGCCATAGTCCCGAACCATAAGTTGGTAGGCGTACTCCACCCTGTCGGCTACATCGGTGCGCTGCGTAGAAATCAGCGAGAAGCTGCTGCAGTAGCGCTTGAGAATCGACGGCAGGGGATAATCGGGGCCGATTGGCCCGGCCACATCAAAACGCAGAAACGCATTCTGCGGGCGATGCGAACCGAACGAGGCCAAGCGTAGGTACACTGCAATCGAGCATAACACCACTGCCCCGACGACAGCGATCGCGTAGCGCTGCGAGCCAGCCGCCATACCGATCACCAGCGCGCAGAAGATGAATGCGACATCGCGCGTATCCTTGAGCATGTTGCGGAAGCGAATGATCGCCAGCGCGCCCATCAACCCGAACGCAGTGACGATGCTGTTACCGATCACCGCCATGACGAGAGCGACGACCACCGTTATCAGGATGAGGGCCTGAACGAACGACCGCGAATACGACAACCCGGTGTGAGTGCCATAGTAGACCCACGCGAGCACCTGTCCCAAGACGAAGGCCAGTAGCAGCGACAGCAGCACGCTCTCTGGCGTAAAGATGCTGCCACGAATCGGGCCACCGTCAATGAAACGCCACAATTCACTCATCGCTTACTCTCCGCGCAATCTTCGGGGCGCAGAAGCGCCTTCCACACGCGTGTTTGACTGATAGCGCGTATTTGGAAAACGACCGATCTTGGATTCCGAAGGTGTGGATGATGCGGCCCAACCACCCCGGGAACCGCCCGGTGAACTTGATCTCCAGCACGACGGGATTGCCCGGAAATGATTGCCAACCGCGTCCGTTCATCTGTATGTTTGGTGTCACAGTCGTATTGAAATGCAATCGCCGATCAAAGGTTACGCGCAGATGGTTACCCCACGCGCTCTCGAATGCCTGTCGCAGATACCGCACTCTGAGAACCGGAGCGGTACGGAGTCGCGCCTGGTAGTACAGGAACTGCTCCAGATTCTCCTCCCGGTCACCCTCACTTTCTGACAGCACTCTCGAGTCCTTGAGCACCGACGGCATGTCCGTCTTGGGCACCCAGGCCCGGCTCTTGGCGATGATCCGGTTCATCCTGCGTTTGATCTCAAAAGAGCACGGCGTGTCTGGTGCGTCGGTGTAGCTGCGGATCCGCAACTTGAACCGGTTCTTGACGCCCTCCAGTGATTCCCGGCACAGACGCAGATCGGAAGAATCCAGATACAGCGTGACAACCGGGTAAACGCCGCGGTTGGCGTGGGGGTCTGGCGGAACAGCTGGACGGACGTACTGGATCATTGCTGCGGCCTGTGCCTCGCTGATCACGTATTTCAGCTCGTGGCGGCACCACATCGTCTTGTCATCGCTGTGCATCATTGTTCCGGCTCGGCAGTCAGTTGTTGGATCGCCCTGGCGTCGGCTCTGTCAGCGCTTGCCAGGCATCAGCGCCGTCCGACCAGGCTCAACACTCGATCCATCCGGGTGATCATCTTCCTCGACATAACCGGGTTCCTGTTACGCACGGTGGGACGCCGTGGATGGCGTCTAGCCGGGAACGCCACGCCAGCGTTCCCCTTCGACGTACAGCACTCATCATGAGATCTTCACAATCGCATTATTCTGGGGCCCGTGGTGTCCGTCAGTCAGCGAACCGTGAAGAATCGTCAACGCGCGGATTGCCGCGTTGACACTCCTTTGCAGGGGCTGTTCCGTGCGCCCCGGCCTATTCCCCTCAGGAGAGCAGCGCAGGAACGCCTGGTGCGTGGGTTAGGGGCAGGTCACCACGAAGGTGTCCAACGCGTAGCAGGCGAGATTTTTCGCACAGGATCCAATTCGAAGTAGCGATCCGCTGGACAGATCGATTGTCATCCGCTTTCGTGCGCTCGCATCCTCATTCTCCCGTCGCGGCGGTGGACTCAATAAGAGTGAGCGGGACCTCCCGCTCGATCGCCAGGGAGATCTCACCCGACGCGAAGCCGAGCTTCTGCGAAATCGTCTTAGCGCGCGTCAGTGTGACGGTGATGTCGCCGGCCAGGAACGAGGCCAATTCCGTGCTGCCGATGGAGACGTCGCCGTCATCCGCCAGGTCCGAAAGCGACACGGCATGATCGACAACTTGCAGGCTCCCATCCTCTGCGTAGGACCAAACCAACCCGGTGATCGTGATCGTGATGCTTGCGTCGTCGTCGCCCGACGGTTCCCATTCCAGGTCGAACCCATCGCGCAACACCTCCGTCGATGACTCGGGCGTGACCTCCTCGAAGTCCTCCGGCGGCGTGACCTCGCAAGTGGTGATCACGCCCTGGTTGTCGAAGCTAATTGTATATGTATCCGGTTTATCCACTGCTTCGATC
>CAZDTB010000341.1:2199-5403 GCA_964508075.1 uncultured Planctomycetales bacterium | reverse complement strand
AGGTCGGCTCGAGCTTCTGGACGATGTTGATCAGTTCATCGGGATCCAGCGTGTCGATCTCGAGGTCCCACACGTCCACACCGGCGAATCTCTTGAACAGAACACCCTTGCCCTCCATGACCGGCTTGCCGGCCAAGGCGCCGATGTTGCCGAGCCCGAGCACGGCGGTGCCGTTCGAAATCACCGCGACCAGGTTCCCGCGAGCCGTATACTTGAAACAATCATCCGGGTTCTTCTGGATCTCGAGGCAGGGGGCGGCAACGCCGGGCGTATACGCCAGCGAGAGATCGAGCTGGGTGGCACACGGCTTGGTGCACGTCATTTCAATCTTGCCAGGCGTGGGCTTTGAGTGGTACTCAAGCGCCAGGGCGTTCAAATCCATCACGTTCCTCCGAAATGGCTTTCCGCCGTCTATATCTGTTGTGGCACAATCACGCCGCGCGGCGTGCTCTTTCGTCAACGAATCGTAAATCGCCCGCGGCGATTATAGGGGATGGGCACTGAGAGGCAAACCTGGGCCATGGCCCTTGTAAAACCAGGTGGCCCCGCTGTACCGTGCGTGCGATTGAGTCTGAAACGTGTGCCTTTGATCACCGTCCAGAAGGAGTGCGAATTGTGAGCAAGCGACATCCGGTGCTCTTACTCGTCGCCGCCGCCCAGCTTCTCAGCACCGCGGCGTCTGCGGATCACGAACTGACCATCGCCGCCTTCAACTGCGAGTTTCTGACACGCCCGAAGGTCCACGTGAAGTTCGGCGAGTCGTTTGACCTTTCGCCGGTGCGGCAGGAGATCTGGAATCAGCCGGGCTACCGCGACCAGAAGTTCTCCGAGGCGGCCCGCGCCGTGGCGAAGACGATCGTGGAGATCAACGCCGACGTGATCGGCCTGGAGGAGGTCGGCAGCGAAAAGGACGTAAAGGAGTTGCTCGAAGAGGTGCGCAAGCTCGGGTTGGACTACCGCTATTGCGTGGCCGGCAGCCCGGTCGAGGAACGCACCTACCAGAACAACGCGGTCTTCTCCAGGTTCGAGCTGAAGGACCTGGTCAGCCCGATCCCCGGCCGCGAGGCGTACGACACCGAGCTGGACGATCCAGAAGCTGAAGAATGGACCGGCGTACGCAAGGGCCTGCGCGTCAGCTTCAGCGCCCACGGGCAAGCGTTTCACATGTATGTGCTGCACCTGACCTCGGAGCGCGGGGGACACGACGCGGACGCCCGACGCATTGCCGAGGCGTCGGTCGTCCGCCGGCATTACCTGCCGCTGCTGACCAACGGCGCGCACCTGATCGTGATGGGCGACCTGAACGACCGCCGCAACGACCCGGCCATCCGTCGCATCCGCGGGCGCGACGACATCCAGCCCGACCTGATCCAGACCGGCCGGTACTATTACTTTGACCGTGGCGAGCTGGACACGCGCTGGACGTACAATTTCCGCGGCACGCGAAACCAGATCGACCACATTCTGCTGTCGGAATCGATCGAGCAGCATTGTCGCAGCATTCGAGCCCGCACGCTCAATCATGGCAGCGAACTGGTCTCGGACCACCTGCCGTTCATCGTACGCCTGAATCTGCAGGAGTGACCCCGGAGGCCCGGCGAGATGCCCGGGGCCGGCCTCCGGCACACGGGGCGGAAAGGATTTGCAATTATTTCCAACATCGTTACCCTGCGCCGACGTGACACCCCCGGGACACAGCAGTTACCCGGGAAGGCGCGTGCATTCCCGGCGGATGCGGTCTGTCGGTGAATTGAAGTAGGGACGCGGTCGGGCGACAGGCCGTCGCCGACCCAGACCGAATGGAGAGCAAGAGATGGCCAAGTACAAGATCGAGATCGATCGGGACACCTGCATTGGCGACCAGCTCTGCTGCAGCGAGGCGCCGAATACGTTTGACGTGGACGACGACGGGATCGCCATCGTCACCGATCCGGAAGGCGACGACGCCGAGGTCATTCTCGCCGCCGCCCAAGCCTGCCCGGTGGACTGCATCATGCTGCACGACTCTGAGAGCGGCGAGAAAATCTGGCCGGAAGAGTAGCGTGCCGGCCGGCACGCAGGCGCGCCAGGGCGCGTGCCCCCGCGCATCCCGGCGAATGACGCGACCTTGTTGACCAATCAAACCGGTGACGGACCCGTGCCTTCGCAACAGGCGGCGCTGGTCCGTCACTCTTTGTCAACACCGCCTCAGCCCATTGACACACCGCGGAGCCGGCGAGTACACCTCACCGCATCACCCATTAACGGTTCTGAGAGCGCTTCCCACTGAGGCGAAGGGAGGCGCCGGGAGTATTCACGTGATGAAGACCACGTTGCTGACGATGGCTGCTGTGCTGAGTCTCTTTGGGCCGCTGGTGGCGGCGGAGCCAGGCGACGCTCTCGATGACGCACTCGCGCTGGTTGGGATGCGCCGCGCCGATCTGGGCTGGACGCCGAAAGGCTGGTGGCCGCGCTTTCCCGATGTGCCCTACAAGCTACGGGCGTTCGACGCGCTCTTTGCCGAGCCGCTCGACTCGATCACCTTCACCAGATCGCTGGCCCAGACCGCCTGGGAAGGCCTCGACCCCGAGCAGCTCGACCAGCGGCAGGGCCGCAACAGCACCAACCTGTTCCAGGCCGTGCAACGCCTCGGCATCGATCCGAAGTTCGGCGGCTTCCGGGGCTACACCGCCAACGTCCTGGCCCCCGAAATGCCACTCGATGAAGCGATTCTACAACTCATGCGGGCTGCGGATCGGCCGACGCGCATCAATACCTTCGACATGGACCTGCCCTACCCGAAGCCGAAGGAGGAGTTGGCCGAGAAGGTCGCGGTGCTGCCCGAAGGTGTCAGCCCGATTCTCGGCCAACTGGTGCTGAACATCATTGATGCGCATTACTGGGCGGAGCTGGCGTTCCGCAAGGTGGACGGCAACGATCGCATCGTCGTCGCGACGCGCTACAACATCGGCGAGGAGATGGTCGACGCCTTTGACTACTGCCCGCAGATCGACGATCTGGCCCGCACCTGGGACGAGGCCAGCATGTGGTACGCCGGTCAGAAATGCGTGCAGGCCCTCGACTACGCCCGGATCGCGCTGAAGGAGCTCGAACTGAAGGACGTGCCAGCCTTCGCGTTCGACTGGGAATCACCCTGGGGCTGGATCCGGATTCGCGGCGGCGAGAATGACGTTATCGACGGTCAGGACGCGCTGCTCAGTGTCG
>CAZDTB010000341.1:0-2189 GCA_964508075.1 uncultured Planctomycetales bacterium | reverse complement strand
CGATCTCCCGCTTCGACCCGGAGGGGGGATCACTGTCGACCTGGGCGGTGACGACATCTATCGCGGAGGCGTCGCGGCTTCCGCCGCCGACCGCTCCATCGGCCTGCTGCTCGACCTGGACGGTGACGATCAGTACCTCTCCGACGTCCCCGCCCAGGGGGCCGGTCTCTGCGGCGTCGGCGTGCTGATCGACGACGCCGGCGATGACACTTACGGCGCCCGCCACTACGCCCAGGGTGCCGGGCAGTTCGGCCTCGGTCTGTGCGCCGACCTGGCGGGCAACGACGAGTACTTCAACAAGTACAGCGGGCAAGGCTGCGGCTACTTCGGCATCGGCCTGCTATTCGACGCGGCCGGCACCGATGACTATAGGCTTTACGCCGACGGGCAAGGGCTCGGCGGCGTCAACGGCGTCGGTGTGCTGGCCGACCGCAGCGGCGACGACAAATACACCGCCGTCCGCGAGCATTCGGTCACCGGCCGACCCTCGTATCACTCGCCCGACGACGACGTGTGCGTCTCGAACGCCCAGGGCTGCGCGATGGGGCGGCGCGGCGACGGGGCCGATGGCCACTCCTGGGCCGGCGGGCTCGGCGCGCTGCTCGACGGGGAGGGCGACGATATCTACACCTCCGGTAACTGGTCCATGGGCACCGGCTACTGGTTCGGCATCGGCGTCCTGCACGACCGCTCCGGCAACGACGAATACCACGGCACCGTCTGGTCACAGGCCTCCGGGGCGCATTTCTGCATCGGCGTGCTGATCGACGAAGCCGGCAACGACCGGCACCTCGTCGAGGTGACCGCAAACAACAGCCTCGCGTTCGCCCACGATTTCACCATCGCCATTCTGCTCGATGCCGGCGGTGACGATGTCTACGACGTTAAGAACAACGGCATCGGCTACTCGATCAACCGAAGCGTGGCACTGCTGATCGACGTCGGCGGCAACGACACGTACAAGAGCGAGAAGACCGAGCGCCCCGGCTTCGCGCAGAACAACGAGGGCTTTCGGGCCCGCGACGGCGTCGGAACCTACTTCGCCGACACCACCTCAATCGGCATGTTCCTTGACGTCGGCGGGGACGACACGTACTGGAGCGAAGACTTCCAGAACAACCAGCACTGGCTCGATCCCGAGGACTCGCCCAACTGGGCCGACCGCAACTTCTCCGTCGGCGTCGACCGAGCCGAAGGCACCGTCGATTTCACACCGACGCCGGTGCGACTGCCGTCGGCCAAGCATGATTGATGCGGGATCGGATTGCGCCCAGCGCCTTCACGGCCGACACGGCCGTGCCATGCAAGTGAGGATTCTGTGCCGTGTGGCACGGCTGTGTCAGCCGTGTTTCGAGCTACTTCGCCTCCAGCCAGTTCTCGCCCAGGCCGACGTCGACCTTGAGTGGGACGCGGAGCTTCATCGCGCTGCGCATCAGCTCGGCGACGGTCTGGCCCAACCGCTGCGCCTCGTTGCGCGGCGCCTCGCAGACCAGCTCGTCGTGGACCTGTAGCAGCATGCGCAGCGGCAGGGTCTCCTCCTGGATACGCCGGTGCAGATTGATCATCGCCAGCTTGATCAGGTCCGCCGCCGAGCCCTGGATGACGGTGTTGACGGCCAGGCGCTCGGCCTGGGCGCGGGCCGTGCGGTTGCGCGACGCGATGTTCTCGATCGGGCGTCGGCGGCCCAGGATGGTCCGCACGAACCCTTGGCGCTTCGCGTCGGCGATGCACTTATCGATGAAGCCGCGGATGCGCGGGTAGCGCAGAAAGTAGCCGTCGATGAACGCCTGCGCCTCGCCCCGGCTCATGCCGGTCGTCTGCGACAGGCCGAAGGCCGTCTGTCCGTAGATGATGCCGAAGTTGACCGCCTTGGCGCGACCGCGCATGTCCTTCGTGACGTCATCGAGTGCGACGCCGTTGACCTGGGCAGCCACAAAGGCGTGGATGTCGCGGTCCTCGGTGAAGGCGCGCGTCAATTCCTCGTCCTGACAGAAGTGTGCCAGCACGCGCAGCTCGATCTGCGAGTAGTCCGCCGCGATCAGCAGCTCGTCTTTACCGCGCGGCACAAACGCCCGGCGAATCTGCCGGCCCAGCTCGGTTCGTACCGGAATGTTCTGCAGGTTCGGCTCGCTGCTTGAGAGGCGTCCGGTCACCGCGCCGGTCTGATGGTAGCTGGTGTGGATCCGCCC
>CAZDTB010000340.1:0-5407 GCA_964508075.1 uncultured Planctomycetales bacterium | reverse complement strand
CCCAAACTGGTGGTGACGGGCGGTAGTGCGCCGCTGGTGGTGGAGGCGGCTGACTTCATCGACGCACACATCCCGGACCTGTGTCTGAAGGGCATCGCGCTGGCCTATCGCAAAGCTGCGGGGCAGGTGTGAGCGGCGAAGCGCCAGAGCGCCGGGGGGTGTTTCAGCTTCTGACGAGTCCCGGCCCGGCAGCCATCGCAGTCGTGCGCCTGCGCGGCGCTCTATGCCGAATCTTCCTGGGGACCCACATACGCACGCGGACCACGGCTGATCCCGACACCTGGGCCGCCGGTCGCGTGTTTCGCGCGGAACTGCTCGATGAGGGCGGCGAGCCGATCGACGACATCCTCATTTCCACCCACACGCCGGCGCCGGCGTGGGACCTGCGCTTACACCTGCACGGCAGTCCGGGCGTGATCCGTTGCTGCCGCGAGATGCTGAGCGCGTCCGGGTTCACCGAGGAGGTTGAATCGGCCTCGACCCTCTGGCGAAGCGGAAGCAGCATTGAAGCGGAAGCCCACGCGCTGCTGCCGCGGATGTCAACGCTGCGCGGCGTGCAGTGGCTGACACGCCAGATCGGATTGCTGGGTGAGGCCTTGCGAACGCTTGCCGAAGCGTCGGACGTCGAGGCCGCCCGGGAGCACTGTCGCCAGATCGTTTCCCGACGGAGAGTCTTCGACTGGTTCGCTCAGCCGCTGCGCATCGCGTTGGTTGGGCCGCCCAATGCGGGCAAGAGCACGCTGGCGAACGCGCTCGCGGACCGACCTGCCAGCATCGTCTCCCCAGTTCCCGGGACTACCCGCGACTGGGTCGAGATCCCAGGTGAAGTCGTAGGTTTCCCGGTCGTCTGGCTCGACACGGCCGGTTTGAAGACCGCGTGCGGCGAATCCGGTTCTCACCCGCGACTCTGTGAAGAGAAGAGCCGCGGGCTTCAGCCCGCGCGGCGCCGAGAGCGGTCGATGCGTCGCCGAACTGCGGACGCGCATCCAGTGGATGCGGAGGCAATGCGGCGTACGCGACGACTAATGGCATCGGCAGACGCTCTTCTGTTGGTGCTGGATGCGAGCCCGGCCGGAGATGAGTCACAGAGTGCCTTCGTGTCGGATCACGAGAATCTCCGCCCGGCGTGTATCGCATTGAACAAAACCGACCTGCTGGAGACCGACGCCGACATCCGATCTCGGTTGCCGGAAGACTGGCACGATCTGGCCGTGCCGATCTCCGCGCTTCGGCAGACCGGTCTGGACGCGCTGGCAGCGCGTGTGCTACACGGGGCCGGGTACGATGCCGAGCCGTTGACCGCACCGGCAGCCTTCAGCGAACGGCAGGTGGCTGCGTTGGAGAAGGCGATGCGAGCCGAGCGCAACCGATTTCGGAAACACCTCCTGGACTGTCTGGGCACAAGCGACATCGGCTGACCCAAATCCGACCACCGGTGCCGCTTTGCGGCTGATATGCGCTTGCTTACGCGCGGAATTCGTCGGTATAGTACCGGATAGGGGTGCGGTCGTGCCCGCGCGAGCGAGCTACAACCGTCCCCTCGGGGCTGTCGGAGAACCTGGAGTTGGAAATAGCCTTGGGGCTGCTTCTCGCGGGCCTGACGCTCTACACGTCAACGCTCAGCTACGCACTGAGAGGCTTCTCACGCGGCCGGCTCGCTGGTTACCTGTCCGAAGATCGGCAGCGCCTGTGGTTTGGGCGGCTGGATCACTTCGAGTTTGAACTTCAGGTGATAGTCGGCTTCACGCGGCTGTTGTCGATCGTCGCCATGCTCGCCTGGGTCAACGTCTATTACCTGCTTGGCGACCGCGGGCCGATCGGATGGACGATGTTCGTAGCCCCGTCGCTGATCAACCTGGCGGTGTTGGTGGTGGTCGGTGTCGGCATCCCGCACGCGCTGGCCGCCCACGCCGGCGAGGCCATCCTGGCGCGCAGTCTGGGATTGTTGTGGGCCTTACGCTACATCTTCTATCCGGTCGAGGGCGTCCTCAGGCTGATTGAGTTCCTGGTGCGGCGTCTGCTCGGCAAGGCCGAGACCTCGGACAAAGAGGAAGCCGAGCGCATGGAACAGGAGATTCTCGACGCCGTCTCCGAAGGCGAGCTGCACGGGGCGGTGGACGAGGAGCAGAAAGAGATGATCGAGTCGGTCTTCGAGCTGCACGACACGCACGTCAGCGAGATCATGACGCCGCGGACGGAAATCGTGGCGCTCTCGGCCGATGCTTCGCATGACGAAGTCCGCGAGACGATCGTGCGGGCCGGGCATTCGCGGATTCCAGTGTACGAGGAGTCGCTCGACCAGATCGTCGGCGTGCTCTACGCGAAAGACCTGATTCACCTGAGCGACAGCAACGACTTTGACGCCCGCAAGATGATGCGCACCGTCCCGTTCGTCCCCGAGACCAAGACGATCAGCGAACTGCTGCGGCAACTGCGGCAGGAAAAAGTGCATCTGGCAATCGTGCTGGACGAGTACGGCGGCACGGCCGGGCTGGTGTCGATCGAGGACATCCTCGAGGAACTGGTGGGCGAGATTGATGACGAATACGACCGCCACACGCCGCCCGAGATCAACCCGATCGATAGGGACACGCTCGAGGTCGACGCCCGGGTGCATGTCGATGAGGTGAACGACGCGCTCGAGATCGAGATTCCCGAGGACGGCGACTACGACACGATCGGCGGCTTCGTGTTCTCCTCGCTGGGCAAGATCCCCGACAAGGGCGAGGAGTTCCGACACAAGAACATCCACTTCCTGGTGATCGACGCCGAGCCCCGCCGCATCAACCGCCTGCGCATCCACGTCGATCGGCAGCAGCAGTCGGCGTAGCGGCCGGCACCCTCGCCCGGCCATCGCCTGCCCATCCCCGTTGAATCGCTGGTAGTAGCGTCGGCCCCCTGCGGCCGACGTAGGCCAACCGGACGTGTTCAGCTATCGATGTCGGCCGCGGGGGGCCGGACGCTATCCGCGGGGTGGCATGCAACGAAGCAGTGCTCGGAAAGCGCGTAGTCCCCGGTCAAGGCAGGATCATCCAGCCGCTCTCCGCTCTAACGTGCACTCCACGCTGCGAACCAGAGCCAGACAGAGACGCTCCACCGCAATGCTGAGCTGCTCGCCATCGGGGTACGTGCCCCGGGCGATCTCCGTGCGCACGCGGTATACGAGATCGGCACGGAAACACTCGGCCGCCGCTCGACGGCGCGTCTGCCGACTCACGTCCGCAAGCTCGGCGTTTCCGAATCCGTGGCTCATCATCTCCGCCGCCCGGAGCTCATCCAGCTGCGAGAGCGGGGCCGTCGCCCGCATGGTGGTGACGTCGTTACTCAGCATTGCCTGTTTCCTGGCTTCCATCTGCTCTCTCCGGCCTCATAGGCCTGTTTCTTGTGTCGGGTGAACCGATCCAGCGTCAACGCGCGCCCACGCTCAAATCCTGTGAGTCGCTTGAGCAAGTTCCTGTATTGCTCAAGCCATTCCTCGCTCGGGCAGTGGTTGCATCGTCGCCGCGCGTCTGCGACTTTGACGCTGCCTTCCGCTGGCCAACATGCCGCAAACCCCGCATTCCCCGCAGGTTTTCTACTTGCCCAGCGAATTGTGGGCGCGTGTGAAGATGGGGAAGAATCATGGGCCGTCGAGCGGGCCCACGAAGCGAGATTCCCGCAAGAAACCCTGCGAATCTTGGCTCGCAACTGCGGGCGCTGTCCGATAACGCGCGGCTCTGTTGTGCAAACCCTCGGCGCCTACCATCCCTCCATGTACCAGCCCGGGAACGTCCATCGCCAGCTAATGTAATTCATGCCATAGCGATCGTCCCACGGTGGCGGCCCGTCCGGCCGATATGCGAAGCCGTATCGCGTATTCCACGTGTGTCCGACCTGGAAGAACACGATTCCCTTGTGGACGCCATAGATCATTTCCACGTCGTAGAGACCGATTCGCCGGCAGGCAGCCCGGTTTCCTCCTCCTGCGAGGAGGGCTCGCGCTTCGCGCTGCAAGCTGGGCCAACTGGCATAGAAGCGCAGGTAGGCAGGCCACGGGTACACGATCGTGACGCACCATATGACCACGCACGCGATTGCCCAACGCCATCGTGCTCGGCCTTCATCGAAGTTCTGCAGGACGCGGTCATCTCCAGCACGGCGTGCCCGAGCGCGAATGTGGCAGCGCCAGACAAGGTCGACGATCACGCCTACGAGCAGTACAGAGGTGATCGGGAGCCCAGGTGTCAGGCGACATGGGAAGATAGTCTCCCGACGGAGGATGAATGGGATCCACGAGTTCTCCAAGATCGCGATCATCGTGAAGAACACTACCCAGCCCAGGCTGCCAACGCTGTGCGGGCCATCCGGCGTGAGCACTCTTGTCAGTCGGCGCATGATCGAGGCCTTCGGTCGAGCAGGATCGTGGTAGCTCTCGGGATCCTCAGGGTCGAACGGTTGACCACACTCCGGACAGACCGGATTGGGCAAGCCGCGCAAGAGGTAGCGGCAGTTGTGGCACTGCGCGGTGTCGGGAACCTTCACTGTCATCACAACCCCGGACTTGGCTGACCGTGATCGTGCGAGACGCGCCGGCAAGCGCGGGAATCAGCATTCAAGCCGTGCCGTGGGCATCGCCCACCATTGACCGATCAAGCGGTGGGCTGTGCCCACGCTAATTTTGGGCCTTTGCGATCTTGGCCCAACTGTCCTTGAGCGTCACCGTCCGGTTGAAGACAGGGTTTTTCGGCGTCGAGTCGGGGTCGATGCAGAAGTAGCCCTGGCGCTCGAACTGGACACGGCGGATTCCGTCGGTCCACTCGGTCGTGCACGCTCGTTCCCACGTCGATTCGAGCTTGCAACCCTTGAGGATCTCAAGCGAGCTCGGGTTGAGGGCGTCCTTGTAGTCGCCGCCTGCCGGCACGTCGTCGGGGTCGGGCTTGGTGAAGAGATGGTCGTACAGGCGGACCTCGGCTTCGAGCGCGTGTCCGGCCGAGACCCAGTGGATGGTGCCCTTGACCTTGCGGCCGTCGGGCGAGTCGCCGCCGCGCGTGGCGGGGTCGTACGTGCAGTGGACCTCGACTACCTCGCCGGCGTCGTTCTTGACGACGTCGGTGCAGGTGACGAAATACGCGTAGCGCAGGCGGACCTCGCGTCCCGGCGCCAGGCGGAAGAATTTTCGCGGCGGGTCCTCGCGGAAGTCGTCGCGCTCGATATAGAGCACGCGTGAGAACGGCACCTTGCGCGTCCCCGCGCTGGCATCCTCGGGATTGTTGATGGCGTCCATCTCCTCGACTTCGCCTTCCGCGTAATTGTCGATGACCAGCTTCAGCGGGCGCAGCACGCCCATCACGCGCGGAGCACGCTTGTTCAAGTCGTCGCGCAGGCAGTGTTCGAGCAGCGTGATCTCGCTGACGCCGTCGAACTTGGC
>CAZDTB010000339.1:0-5409 GCA_964508075.1 uncultured Planctomycetales bacterium | reverse complement strand
GAGCAGCCCTATCGCGTCGCCATCACGCCCGACAGCGCCTTCGCCGTGGTCGGCGTGATCAACGACGCCGTGGACTCGTCGTTCTCGATCATCGACCTGACCTCCTTCGACGAGGTGCAGACGTTCTCGAGTCGGCCGCAGGGCGTGATCGGCTGGTTCTCTACACCGGAGCCGATGATCTTCGGGAACATCTTCACGCAGTTCGCCCTCTCGCCGGACGGCACGAAGATCGTCCTGCCCGACCGCGGCAACGCGCAGGTCGCGGTCTATGACCGCGCATCCGGCGCCGAGCTGGCCCTCCTGCCGACCGCCGACCTGCCCTCCGCGGTCGACATCAGCCACGACAGCGCGCTGGCGGTCGTCTCGCACGAAGGCAGCGCCCAGAGGATCTCGACCATCGACCTGACCACGCTCGCGGTCACGAACGCCTTCCCGACCGGCGACACGCTCTACGACCAGATCATCCGCATCACACCCGACAAGCAGTACGCGCTCGCGGCGATTTCGAACAACACGATCTTCACCGACCTGACGACCGGGGCCCGCACGGCCACGCTGTACACGGGTGTCGTGGGCGACATCGAGCTGTCATACGACGGCCAGTACGCGTTCGTCTCGAACTACAACGCCCGGGTAATCAGCATCGCTTCGCAGTCGATCGTGCAGACGATGACGTTCGCGGCCTGCGTGGAATCCGCCACCAGCCCGACCGAGCTGCGAGCCGTCGCGCTCAACAACCGCTTCCGCGAAGACATCCAGCTGTACAACATCGACGGCTCGTCCGGCCACTTCGAGGGCTTCGCCCTCAGCGGCCCCCCGCCGGAGGGTGACGCCCCGCGCGACCTGGCGATCTCGGCCGACGGCCGGCTCGCGATCTCGTGCAACAACGTCTCACGCAACGCCTGCGTGATCGACATGGATACACGCACAATCCGCTCCTACGTCGACGTCGGCGACCGCCCGCTCGACGCGGCCATCACGCCCGACGGCGCCTACGCGGTGGTCTGCGCGGCGGACGAGAACTACGTGCGGATCATCGACCTGTCCACCGACACCGTAGTCAGCTCGCTGTACATCTATCGGCGGCCGGCGCGTGTGCGGATTTCGACTGACGGCCAATACGCATACGTCCTGAACGTGGCCGGTACCGACATGATCAGCTTCATTCGTCTGGACGGCGTCGACAGCGCCATCGAGACGCAACTGTCCGCGGGGCAGACCGGATCGATGTATGTCTTCATCAGCGGAATCGAGCTGAGCCACGACGGCGCGACGTTGGCGGTCTGCGACAGCTTCAACGACCTCCTGCGGCTCTATGACACCGCGACGCAAACGCAGGTCGCGGCGGTCCCGGTCGGCGATTTCCCTCTCCGTGTGACCTTCACGCCCGACGACTCGCGGGCCTACGTCGGCAACACCGGCGGCGACAACGTGTCGGTCGTCGTGGTGGACGGGCCGAGCTCCTACCTCCTGACGAACGTCGGGCCAATTGACTATCCGTTAACCCTGAACGCAGATGCCGACGGGTCGTACGTTTACGTGGGCAATTACTCCGGGAGCCCCGGCGTCCGCGTGATCGACACGTCCAGCAACTCGATCATCAAGACCCTGCTGTTCAGCGAGGGCGCCCCGATCGCGGCCTACCTCTCCTGGACCGACGAGACGCTCTACGTCGCCTCAACGGCGAGCGAGTTGGTGCGGGTCAGCGCCGCCGGCGTGGATTCCGCGATCATCGACAGCACCCCTTTATCGGCCTCGCCGGCGCACATGGTGTTCGATAACGGGCTGGGCGCCGCTGTGGTGGGGCAGCCGTCCCTCGACGGTCTCGACATTCTCCAGTTCGGCTGCGTCGCCGACCTCGACGCGGACCGCGATGTCGACCTGTCCGACCTGGCCCAACTGCTCGCCCACTACGGCACCACCAGCGGCGCCGCTCGCGAGGATGGTGACCTGGACGGCGACGGCGACGTGGACCTGTCGGACCTGGCAGCGTTGCTCGCCGTCTACGGGACGACGTGTGAGTGACCGCCAGCCGCCATCGCCGGCGACGGGCTACCCCGATCCAGCGATGGCCTGCCATTCTTCCCAGCCAGGTGGCTCATTCTGTGATGCACATCTGGCTCAGATTCAGACGCGCTTTTCCGCCTGGCCGCCGTTACGCTGGCCGGGGTCCCCATGAGCCTCCGGGGGAAGCAGGTCGCACCGCAAAAAACGGCTGCCGTTGCCCTACTGAGAACCGCTAGCGATGAAGCCGCGCCGCCCATGCTGTTGCCCGGGTTCCTCGCCGACGCGATCGAGTATAATCAGCGGGATGGCCGGGTGAAGGTCGAGGGCGCGGCCGACGGGCAAGCTGTTTGCTTGTCGGTTACCGACACCGGCGTCGGGGCCGTTCGGGGCCAGCAGCCGCACGGGTTCGAGGAGATCCGCCGGGTGAAAGACAGAGGCACCATCGGTGTGGGTAGGACCGGCGCGGGCTTGCCGATTTGCTGGAAGAGCGCCGAGCAACTGGACGGTCAGATCACGCTGTCGAGCGGGGTTGGCGGGGCTCAACGTTCCCCGCGGAGTTGCCCGGCGATCGTGCGGAGTGCTGGGCGCCCAGTATCGCCGGCCATCGCGACCGGCTGGCGAAACAGGGAGCGCCGATGAGAATTCCGCGCCGGAGAGACTCGCTGAAATGGCGCATCGTCGCCAGCTATTCGGTCATCCTGATAGTCGGGGGGGTGTCCACCTCGATCATCGGGATTCGCGTCACCGGTCGGGCCTTGCTTCGCCAGGCCCAGCACCAGGTCGATGCCGGCCTCGCGCACGCCCGCACCGTCTATCTGAACCGGCTGACTGAACTGCGCCAGTGCGTGGAACTCCTGGCGACGAGCCGGCGGGTGCACACGGCCCTCACGAGCAATGAACCGGCGGCCGCCCGGGACTTCGTGAAGAACATGCAACGGTCCCGCGGTTTGGACTTCCTGTCCATCGCCGATGCCACCGGCCGAGTCGGATTCCGCACGACCGGAGCGGGCATCACCGGGGATACCGTCGGCGACCTCGCGCCGATCGCGCGGGCACTCAGTGGCGAGCCGGCTTCGGACACCACGCTGCTCTCGCGGGCTCGGCTGGAAAGAGAAGACCCCGCTCTGGCCGCGCGGATCGGCATCGAACTGGCGGACCCCTCCTCGACCAACCCGGCTCAGAAAGCCCTCGAGGTCGGCTTCGTCCTGCTCGCTGCGGCGCCGGTCAAGGACTCCGAGGGGCAGGTCGTGGCCGTCCTCTACGCGGGTGAGCTGCTCAACGAGATCGAGTCCAGCCCCGACTCGGTCGAGGCCCATCAGATCGTGGATGAGATCAAGAACGAATTGTTCCCCAGCCTGCAGTTTCGCGGCCGGCCCGCGGGCACGGCAACGATCTTCCAGGACGACGTCCGCATCACCACGAACGTTTTGACCGCCGAGGGTCGGCGCGCCCTGGGAACGCGCGTCTCCCGTGAGGTCTACGACGCCGTCATGATCCAGGGCCAGACCTGGCACGATCGAGCCTTCGTGGTAGACGACTGGTATATCTCCGCCTACGAGCCGATCACGAACCTGACGGGTGAGCGGATCGGCATGCTCTACGTCGGTCTGCTGGAGCGGCCGTATACCGCTATTCGTGACTACGTCACGCTGGCCTTCGCGGTGATCGCTTTACTGTGTTTCGCCCTGATCGTCGTGGTCACGTACTTCCTCACGCGCAGCATGGTGCGCCCGCTCGAAGAGATGGTCGCCGTGTCCAATGAGATTGCCGCTGGCGACCTCGATCGCCGTGTCCGGGTCGCGGGCCAGAGCGAGTTCGCGCTGCTGTCCCGCTCATTCAACGCGATGCTCGACCGCATTGGCGAAATGAACACCCAACTCGAGCAATGGGCCGAGACGCTCGAGCGGAAGGTTCAGGACCGCACCGAGCAGCTTGCCAAGACCCAAGCCGTGATGGCTCGCCAGCAGCACCTCGCTTCCATCGGTCAGCTTGCCGCTGGTGTTGCCCACGAGATCAATAACCCGCTGACCGGCGTGCTGACCTTTGCGCACCTCCTGCGGGACAAGGAGAACATGGATGAGCAGGACAAGGAAGACCTCGATGTGATCATCAACGAGACGATCCGAGCGGGCGAGATCGTTAGCAGTCTCCTTGATTTCGCGCGGGAAAGGACTTCCAAGCGAGAGCCGCTGGCCGTTAACGAGGTGATCCAGCAAACCATGCGGCTCATGCGCAGTCAGAAGCCCCTCAAGCGGGTCTCCATCGAAGAACATCTGGACGGGGATCTGCCCAAGGTAAACGGAGACAAGAACCAGCTCGAGCAAGTGCTGCTCAATCTGTCGCTGAACGCTTGCGAGGCCATGCCCGACGGAGGCACGCTGACGATCCGCACACTGGCTCAGGATGGCAATGTGCTGGTCAAAGTGACGGATACCGGCCACGGAATCAAGAAGGAGCATCTCGACCGTATCTTCGAGCCGTTTTTTAGCACCAAGCCCGTCGGGAAGGGCACCGGCCTGGGATTGAGCAAGCTCTTCGACCCCTTCTTCACCACCATGCCCGTGGGCAAGGGGACGGGGCTCGGGCTCTCGGTCAGCTACGCCATCGTGCAGCAGCACGGCGGCTCCTTGGAGGTTGACCGCGTGGAAGGCGCAGGCACGACGTTTACGATCGTCCTGCCTTCAATTCAGGAGAAACAGTCCGAGAGCCATGAGCAGAAGGTGGACGAATGAGCGCCTCCGAAACGGACGAGTATCCTGCCGGACGGCAGAGAATCCTGGTCATCGACGACGAGCCAGTCGTCGGGCTCAGTTGCAGACGTTCACTCTGCGCTGATGGACATGAGGTGGAGTGCTACGAGGACTCGCACGCGGGGGTCCAGGCGGCCTTGTCAGGCGGTTTTGACATGATCCTCGTGGACCTCATGATGCCGGGAATCGACGGTCTCGAAATACTCAAACGCGTTAAGGGGGCGGGTGTGTCGTCTGAGGTGGTGATCATCACGGGGCATTCAACTGTGGAATCGGCAGTGGCGGCCATGAAAGAGGGTGCCGCCGACTATCTGAGCAAGCCGTTTTCGCCGAATCAGCTGAAGCTGATCGTCCATAAGGTATGGGAACGTTCCGTTCTGATCCGCGAAAACGCGGCCCTGCGTCGGGAACTGGAAATCGATCACGGATTTGAGGGGATCATCGGCCGTAGCCGCCCCATGGAGCGCGTCTACTCGCTGATCAAGCGAGCGGCACCGACGGACGGCACCATGCTGGTTGCCGGCGAGAGCGGTACTGGAAAGGAAATGGTGGTTCAGGCCATCCACGGGCTGAGTCGACGCCGAGATCACCCATTGTTGGCCTGCGATTGCAGCGCCCTGGTACCTTCGCTGTTGGAGAGCGAGCTGTTCGG
>CAZDTB010000338.1:1519-5425 GCA_964508075.1 uncultured Planctomycetales bacterium | reverse complement strand
TTGATGTCGGCCCCGGCGGCGCTGGTCGTCGCAGTGATGCTCTTCGGAGCAGGCATCGGCGTTGCGGTCGAGGCGATCTCGGGAGTCTTCGATCCCGGCGGGCTGCCGGCAACGTTCACGCTCTGGGTGCTGATTGGTGTCATCCTCGTGAAGGAGACGATGTTCCAGCTCGCACGACGCACCGCGCGCGCAACCGGCAGCAGCCTGGTTCTGACCGACGCCTGGCATCATCGCAGTGACGCGCTGACCTCGCTGGCGGCGGCGCTGGGCATCGGCATCGCGCTTTGGGGCGGCGAGCCCTATGCGGCCGCAGACGACTGGGCCGCTCTGGTGGCGGCGGGGGCGATCCTGTTCAACGCCGCCCGCATGCTACGCCCGCCTCTGCACGAGTTGATGGACCGTGAGCAGCCCGAAATCGTCGCGGAAGTTCGGCGGGTGGCGGCGGATGTGCCGGGCGTGGCCGGCGTCGAAAAAACCTTCGCACGCAAGAGCGGCCTGCGCTACCTGGTGGACATGCACATCGAGGTCGACCGCGAGATGCCCGTCTGGCAAGCGCACAATGTCGGACACCACGTGAAGGAGGCGATTCGCGGGGCGGTGCCGGCGGTCCAGGACGTGCTCGTTCACATCGAGCCGCATGACGTGGGACATCAGCGGAACCGTGAAAAGTCCGTCGGCGACGATTTGCAGGCGGCTCCCAAACGCGAAGGACCCCAGTGATGAATAGGCATTCGCGACTGCGACGCAAACTCGGCGGAATGAGTGTGATCGTCGCCCTGCTGCTGGCGAGCCCGGCGCTGGCCGATTCTCTGCCGGGGTTCGCGTCAAGCCCACACTTCGACGAACAGGTCAAGACGTACACGTTCGAGCCGGGCGTGACCGTCCACATCAACGCTCCCTCAGCCAGAACGTTCGACACGAGCAAACCGACGCGGCTGGTGCTCTATGCTCTGCCAAACGGGAACAGCATCGCACAGACCATCGGCAAACAGCACAAACCGGACGTAGACTGGCACTTCTTCATCCAGCACATCGGTGCTCAGACCCGCCGGCTGCGGGAGGTCATCGGCGACGAGAACCTGGTCGTTGCCTATCTCGAAGCGGACGGTCGGAGCTGGCCGCTGTGGCGCCAGAAGCATCCCGACAACGGCGAACTGATCGCGAAGCTGATCGACTCCGTGCGAGCACATTTCGATCGCGACACGACTACGGTCGCGCTGACGTGCCACAGCGGCGGCGGAAGCCTCATCTTCGGCTACCTGAACCACGTCGACCAAGTCCCCGACTGGATTGAACGCATCGTCTTCCTCGATGCTAACTATGGCTACAGCGACGAGCAGCACCATGGGGACAAGCTGATCGCCTGGCTGAAACGCTCGCCGCGCCACTACCTCGGCGTGGTCGCGTATGACGATCGGCGGATTCGCGTCAACGGGAAGCTGGTCGTCGGCCCCACGGGTGGGACCTATCGCAAAACGCAGCGCATGCTCGAGCGGCTGCGGAGCGATCTGTCGCTCAGCGAGGAGGCGCTGACGCAGTACAATCGCCATCGCGGCTTGCAGGGTCAAGTCGACATCGTGCTGATCGAAAACCCGGACGACAAGATTCTGCACACCGTGTTAGTGGAGAAGAACGGGTTCATCCACGCGTTGATGTTCGCCACGCCGCACGAAGACAAAGCGGGTCGGCTCTGGGAGCCGCCGAGCTATGAGCGCTGGATCCAGCCGGACTGACGGGGCTAAAGCGGATTCAGGAAACACTCGTTGCCTAGGGAGGGCGAGCCTCCCGGCGAGCCGCGGCTCAGCAGGAGCTTCGCCCTCCCGCTGAACGGCGGGCTTTATCTCAAAACAGGCTAGCGTCAATAGCTGGGGTTGGTGACGACGCCCTCGTCGCTCAGCAGGACGTGCAGCTCGGGGTCTGCCAGGACCTCCGCCACCGACATCTCGGACCCGTTCACGACCATCCGCTGTTTGACCAGGCGGATTCCGTGGCTGTAATCGACGTACCAGTCCACGTGGCCCAGGTAGAGCGGCTGAATCGGGACGCCGTTGAGTTGGTGCCAGCCGTAGATGGCGACGTGGCCGGGGTTGTCCTCCAGCAGAGGGGTGATCACCACGTCTTTCTTGATCCCGCCGATCAGCTCGCCCAGCGGCTGGCCCTCACGCTGCCCCTCGATGATCTGGTGATGGCGATAGAACGTCGTCGCCAGCGTGATGTCAACCGTGTCGGGGCTGATCGGTGCCGGAGCGAGCTTGACCGTGGCCTGGGCATAGATGTCGTCGACCATCTTGCGCGTGGGCAGCAGGCACTCGAACGCGTCGGCGATCGGCTGCGCGATCAGCGGCGTCATGGGCATCCGCACGAAGTCGTCGTCCCGGCCAATACACACGTAGTCGGGCATGACATAGTACGTTGCGTCCGTGGGCGTGCCGCCGATCACGGCGCTGACGCTGACCGGAATGAACGCTCGCAGAAAGCCGGGGATGTTGCCGCTGCTGATCTCCTGAATGACGCGGTCCTCACGTTGCGTCAGTTCCATCCCGGCCACCTCGGCAATGAACTGGCTCCCGGTCGGGACGCCGGCCGGGCGCGGCGGGATCGGCCCGACGGTCGCCGCAGTCTGCAAATGAGCGAAGTCGGCCATATCCAGGCTCAGGTTTTCGTCGAAGTCGAACGTCGCGAGACAAGCATCCGCGCACTCCGGCTGGCTCGGTGCCGGCGGCACTCCGGGCCCGCCCAGGCTGTCAACGAGCACTGCGAAATCGTCAAAGTCCACGTCACCGTCGTCGTCGAAGTCCCCGTCGCCGGTCTCCTCGCATTCGTCCGGAATCTCGTTGGCATTACAGTCCAGGCTGGTGCCGCCGGTCAGGTCCAGATCGTCGGGGACGTCATTGCCGTTGCAGTCCGGAGCCTCGACGCGGACGTTGTCGAAGACCACGAAGTTGTCCTCGGGCGGGTCGGCGATGGACGGGTAGGTGTCCATGTAGCCCAGCATGAGGTTCCCCGACGTGACCGACGTGTCCAGACGAATGGCGATGAGCATGCCGTTCAGCCGCCACTCGATCACGCCGTCGCGCTGACTGATCTCGACCTCGACCCAGTGCTTGCCGGGGGCGCCCTGAGTCTCGTACGTCGGACTCGGGAAAAGCGTCTGATAGAACGAGGCGGTATGGTTGCGGCTGGCGGCGGCATATCCGCCCGCGGAGACCGAAAGCAACGTGCCACCGCGACAGGCCCGGTAGTCGTCGGAGTCGCCGCCTTCGCCGGTGACGCCAAACCAGAATCCGTCGCTGTCGGGGTTGTACGCCCAGTTGACCTGCGTGCCGGTGTGGTTGATGCCGAAGGTGGCGAACTCGGTCGACCCCACGCCGCCTCCTGGGCCGCCGTTGTAGTTCAGCCACATGTCGAGCTTCAGCACGCGGTCCGCGCTGAGCCCGACGCCGACCGGATAGGCGCTCAGCGCGTCGCGAACCGCGTTGGCGTCGTTGTTGTTGACGGTGAATTGCACGCCGATCGTCGAGCCGCCCGACGAGTTCGGCGCCGAGGGTATCCCGTGCGTGCTGTAGTCGAAGGCGAAGTCGGCGGTGTAGTCGCCGCCGGCGCTCAAAACAGCCCAGTTGTCGGCGGACGTGCCGGCGTCAAAATCGTCGCTGAAGAGCGCCATCTGCTCTTGCGCCGACACGCACGCGGCGAGCCACAGACAGCACGTCGCCAGCGCGAGCGTACATCTTCGCCTGTCCATATCCGTTCCTCCAGGTGGGAATGGTCCTGCACTTCCATTGTACAACGAGTGGGACGCCGGCGGTTACAGATTCCTGGCCCGCGCGGCACGTAGCGTCGGGCCCCCCCGGCCCCCCGCGAAGGGGGGGCGCCGACCCCCCCCCACGGGTCGGGCCCCCCCCGCCG
>CAZDTB010000338.1:0-1509 GCA_964508075.1 uncultured Planctomycetales bacterium | reverse complement strand
ATTGTCTCCCCCCCCCCCCCCCCCCTCCGCCCGCCGGGGGGGCCCGACGCTACTTTCGATGTCGCAGCCTACCGGAACGGCCGTGCCCCACGCCGCGAAGTCGGTACGGGCCTACTTCGGATCGGCCGCATGCAGCGCCGCCATCACCGGCTCGAACAGGTGCCCGTTGGTGGCCACGGCCTCCGGGGCGGTGTGCGTCGGCGTGCCGGACCAGTCCGTGAACGTGCCGCCGGCCTCGGTCACGACCGGCAGCGGGGCGGCGGTGTCCCAGAGGTGCAGGATCGGGTCGAGCATGATCTCAGCCCGGCCGGTGGCGAGCAGGAGATAGGCATAGCCGTCACACCAGCCGCGTTCGGCGTAGACCTGGTCGCGCAGACGGTTGAACGCCGCGAGCTTGTTGTGCTTGTGCATCAGCTTCGGGCCGCCGTGCAGCAGCCGGGCCTGAGACAGATCGTTGACATCGGAGACGCGGGCGGGCCGGCCGGTGAAATCACGACGGTCCCAGCGGCAGCCAAGCCCCTTGGCGGCGTAAACAGTCTCACCCAGCGCCGGCATGTGGATCACGCCGGCGACCATCTCGCCCTGCCATTCCAGCCCGACCAGCACACAGTACAGTGGCACACGACAGATGAACGAGAACGTGCCGTCGATCGGGTCGAGGATCCAGCGGGCGGGCTCGCGGCCGACCTTCTCGCCGAACTCCTCACCGACGATACCGTGCGTGGGATACGCCTGCTCGATGCGCTTGCGGAGCAGCTCCTCGGCGCCGCGGTCGGCAATCGTGACCGGCGTGTTGTCGGCCTTCATCTCGTACGTCGTGTCGGCGTTGAAGTACTCAAGCGTCAAGCTGCCCGCCTGCTTGGCAGCGTCGGCAGCAAAGTCGAGCATGTCTTGAAGCTGTTGGACGTTCATGGCTTGTCGTCTTTGTCAATCGCGGCCCCTCGCTTACGCTCAGGGCTCTGATTGGTTGCCCGAGCGGGCGTCGGCCGCTACGTTACCGCCGGCTCGCCCAACCGGTGGCGTTCCAGTCGGTTGACGACTATGGCGCCGATTGAGTCGCCCAGCACGTTGGTCGACGTGCGGAACATGTCCAGAAACGCATCGACCGCGAAGATCAGCGGGATGTAGTAAACCGGCAGATGCACCGCGCTCGCTACCAGCACCATCGTCACCAGGCCGGCGTCCGGCACCGCCGCCGCCCCGACCGACGCCAGCACGGCGGTGATGAAAATCAGGAAGGTGGTCATCGCGGTCATGGTGATGCCGACGTCGTCGAGTCCGCCGTAGATCTGGATCAGGAAGATCACCGCGACGCCCTCGTACAGCGCGGTGCCGTCCATGTTGATGGTCGCGCCGACCGGCAGCGAGAAGTTGGCGACCTTCGGCGAGACGCGGAGCTTCTCGATCGTGCAGGCAATCGTGATCGGCAGCGTGGCGGCACTCGAGCGGGTCGAGAAGGCGATCATCCAGGCCTCGCGGATGCCGCGCCAGAGCTGGAGCGGATTGACA
>CAZDTB010000337.1:0-5426 GCA_964508075.1 uncultured Planctomycetales bacterium | reverse complement strand
GCGGCGCTCGCCCTGCGCCGGGCCGCACACGCTCATCGCCGGCCAGCCTGGCGATCGATTCACACTCAAGGTCGACTGCCACGGCGGGGCGCGGCACCTGCCGATCATCTCGCTGAAACGCGCGGCGTAGGCTCCGCGGATCACGTTGTCCGAGCGGCTTCTTCGTGGTGAACGTGCGCGCTGCAAGACCTGATGACGCGTTTTCCTAGTCGCGGCTGGGCAGAAACCTACTGCCATGCCCGGTGCAAGCCACGCCGCGTATGAATGAGACACCATTGCGCGCCGCCGTGAACGCTCGAATCAGCGCGCAAGTTTCGCTGGAGGCACACACCTACCGGCGAATAATCCGGGCTAGAGGGAGCCGTTAGGACATGGTGCCCCTGCTGCGGTTCCAAGGACGCTGTGACGCTGTGAACGCTGGCGACGCTCGTTTCCGCAGGATTCCCCCTTCCACCTCTCTCTTTCTCTCTCTGCTAGTGAGCAGAAGAAATACGGGAACTAGCGTCAATAGCGTCACCAGCGTCGGCGGCATCCGTAAGTACGGTCGCAAGAGCAGATTGCCACGTGACGCTATCCGCACGCTCCCCGGCCCCCAGCGTCGCAGCAGCGTCACGTCATTGGCGGTCCATAGCCCTAATCGCACGTCGTCCCGTAGACGGCCAGCAGCGCTGCGAGGTCAGCCAGGTCAACGTCCCCGTCGCCGTCGAGATCGCCGTCTTCGTACGTGGCACCCTGAGTCATGCCGTAGTTCGAAAGCAGTTGTGCCAGATCGCTCAGGTCCACGTCGCCGTCGCCATCGAGGTCACCCGGGCAGCAGCGGCTCATCTCCGACAGGTCGGTCTCGTAGAAGTCCCCGGGCACGCCATTGCCGGCCGACAAGCCCGTGACGCCGTAGGTGGCATCCATGGCCAGGTAGCTGAGCACGATAGTCCCGTCGAAGTGCATCTCGACCTGGAACGTGTTCAAGCCGACGTTGGGGTACTCGGGACAGTTCTCGTAGGTCACGACCACTCGGTCGGTCAACTGCTTGTAGCTCACGGTTCCGCCGTTCTGCGGGCTGAAATCGCGGAACAGGACGGAAATCCGTGGCATGTCGAAGTGGTTCTCCAGCGACTCGCTCCAAGCAGTGTCGCCGCCGCCAAACGTGATGAACCCGTTGGCGCCGACGTAGAAGCTGCTGTACTCGACACCGTACAGCGACACCGTCTCCCCGTCGCTGACGGCGACCTCTACGAAGCCGTCGTCCGTGAGCGTGATCTCGGTCCCACCGGCGGGATCGGTTGGGAACTCGGAGATTCCTTCGACGCAGCCGTCGTAGAAATCCTCCGAACCGTCGGGGGCAAACACCACGCTGGAGTACGCGAGATCGAAGTCGCCCTCGTACTGCTCGGTGAAGTAGACCGGGACCGCCGGCGTGGTGAACGAGTAGCACGAGCCGGCGTTGTCGTCATAGGCCGGGTTGCCGGCCTGGTCCTCGGCTCCGACGGCGAAGTAGTACGTCACGCCGCTTTCGAGATCGGTGACCTCGACGATCGGCGAAGTCGAGTAGCCACTGCCCTCGGCCGTCTGATTGAGGTTACCGCAAGACAGGCCGTAGTAGATGATGCCCCGGGCCGGCTCGTCGGTGTCAAACGTGATCGTGGCGCTGCGCGCGTCGACGTCGACGAGCTCCACTCCGCTGATGACCGGCGGCGTGCAGTCGACGATCGCGGTCGCCGTCGTGGTGGCCGGGCTGCCGCTCCCGTCGTCCGCATCCTGGTAGGTCACGGTGACGGTGTCGCCCTCGGCGACCAGCAGGACGCCGACGCTGTTCGTCTCGCTCAGAGCGATCGTACCGAGGAACTGCGCCGAATCGGCAGCACTCTCAGTCGAACGTAACCTGCTCAACGCCGGTTTCCGAATCGGAGTCGATGTCGACGGTGACGTACTCGACCACGTTGTCGTCGGTGTTCAGGCCGCAATCGACGACCTCGATGTTCGCGGTGCCTTCACAGGCGTACTTGGGCCGGTCCAGCGCGACGACGCCCGCCTCCGTGCAGCCGGGGCCGCTGAACACACCGGTGTTTTGCGGATTGACGTGCCGCATCGGCCAGTCAGTCCGGGTCGGCAGCGCAGGCGTGGGCAGGTCCCAAACGTAAGCGGCTCCCGCGATCGACGTCGTAATCAACTCAAACAGGTTGTCGCCGTCGACGTCGCCGACGCTGACGCCCGAGCGCGAGCCGTAGCTCATCCGCTTTGGGAAGCCGAGCACGGATTGGCCGTTGCCCGCGACGGCGTGAAGCTGGCCGTCCTCCGCGACGAAGCAGACGTCCTGCAGGCCGTCGTTGTCCACGTCGACGACCGCCGGCACGCCGCGATTGACCCCATAGAGGTCGTACGGCCAGCCGGGCAGCGTCGTGCCGCTGGCGATGTCGATCGCGTACGCGCGATACAGGCCCGAGACCAGGCGGTAGTTGACCAGGGCGATGAGCTCGTACACGCCGTCACCGGTCACGTCGCCCAGGCAGAAGTCGAACAGTTGGTTGGAATCGCCGATTTGGATCGGCCAGCCCGTCACGGCCGTGCCGTCGTGATGGTAGGCGCGAACCTTGCCCTGGCTTCCGGAGATCCCGAGCAGAACCTCCAGGTCCCCATCGTCGTCGAGATCGGCGAGGAAGGAGGGGGAGCCGGCAATCACGGTGTCCGTGCCGCTCATGTGGTAGAGATACGTGGGGTAGCCGGGCCATTCATTTCCGTCTGCGTCGAAAATGTGAAGGTCAACGTCTGCGTTCTGGTAGGCAGCGCGCGAGACGGCCACGATCTCCTTCTGGCCGTCGCCGTCGATGTCACCGAAACACACTGACACTATGGTCTCCGTAGTGCTTTCCATGTCGTGGGTGAACAGCCGGTTACCCATGTGGTCGAACGCCGAAAGGCGATAGAAGTAACCGTTGTTTCCCAGCGTGTGGGCCGCAACCGCCTCCAGGTCTCCGTCGTCGTCCAGATCGGCGACCACGAAGGGGATCTCGAAGGCATTCGAGTTCCAGGTCATGCCGGGTGCGTGCTGCGGGAAGCCGGGCACGTCGGACCCGTCGAAGTTGCGCGCGTTGAAGGACCAGACCGTGACCGACCCGGCGTACCAGTCGCGCAGCGTCCAGAGGACCTCGCCCTCGCCGTCGCCGTCAAAATCAGCGCCCGACGGACCGGGCATGCCGTAGTTCGAGCCGTACGAGATATAGCTCGCCTGCTCAGTCGGCCAGCCCGGCAGGTGGGTCGCGTCGCCGCGCAATCCGAACGTGTACCCGGCGCTGTTGATGAAGATCTCGTCCGCGCCGTCATTGTCGGCATCATACGGCGTCGAGGTGTACGCGGAGCTCAGAATGAAGCCGCCGAAGTTGATGACCTGTCCGCCCAGGTATACGGGCCACCCGGGGTGCAACGCCGGCTCGGCGTAGAGGACAGTGCGCTCGACGGCGGTCAACGTCCCATCGTCGACCGTGAGCCGAATGTGCAAGGGACCGGATTCATAGGTGAACGCGAGCGTTCCCAGCAGGCCGTCGCTCACGTATCCGCCGGTGCTGATGGTGCTCCACTCGTCGGGGTGATAGCCCTCGCCGTATTCGAGCACGTAAGAGGCGCCCTCCGCCGACCCCCAGATCTCCAGGGGAACCTGCGTGGTCGTGACTTCCAGGTCGTTCTCCGGCTGGGTAAACCCAGCCTCGACACCGGATACGGTGCCGACGAGGGCCAAGGCTGCGGTCGCATCGATCAACCCGGTGCCGATGTAGTAATCCGGCGAAGATACGGGCGAAGTCGACTCTGTCACGATACGCCGCACCTGCGTGGCGGACAGCGCCGGATCGGCCGCCAGGAGAAGCGCGGAAACCCCTGCAGTGAAGGCACAGGACGCCGAAGTCCCGTCCCCGCGATAATACTCCGCGTTCGGGTCATCCGGGGGCACGAAATGCTCGCCATCGTCGTAGATGTCCGTGCCGGCGGCGCGCAATGAAAGTATGTCCACACCCGGAGCGCACACGTCGACCGTCGACCCATAGTCGGACGAGGCGCCGTAGGCAAGATCCGAATCGACGGCGCCCACCGTCAGGACCCCCGGGGCCCCGGCCGGAAGATAGAAGGCCGCATTGACTGCGTAGTTCCCCGCCGCGGCGACGACCACACACCCCTGACTCTGGGCATACGTGATGGCGTCGGCCGTGGTGTCATTCCGGGCGATAGTCCAGGAATTGCTCAGCACGCGAGCTCCGCTGTCGGCGGCGTAGGCCATGCCCGCGGCAAGCTGATCCGCCGACGCCGTGCCGCTGTCGTCGAAGCACTTCACGGCCATCGCCTTGGCCTGCGGTGCCACTCCGATCATGCCGATCTCGTTGTTCCCGACCGCCGCGATGATTCCGGCGCAATAGGTGCCGTGGCCGTAGACATCCATGGGGTCGCTCTCAGACTCGCCGAAGTCCCAGCCGTAGAAGTCGTCAGCGAAACCGTTCTCGTCATCATCCAGGCCGTTCACCTCCTCGGTGTCGATCACGCCGTTGCCGTTGAGGTCCTCGCCCGGGTTGACCCAGACGTTGTACTGCTCGCCCGGATCGAGCTGCCCGTTGTCGTTCTCGTCGAAGTACAAGTCCACGTGGGTGTAGTCGATGCCGGTATCGATCAAGGCTACGACAACGCCCGCGCCTTGCGTCACGTCCCAGGCCTCCTCCAGGTTCACCGCATGCGCGCCCCACATGTCGGCGTACTCCTGCCCCCACGTTCCCGACGAGAAGTAGTACGGATCGTTGGGGACCATCTCCAGCCGTGCGATGAAGTTGGGCTCGGCGTAGACGATCTTGCTGGTGTCGCTTGCGAGCGCCCGGCAAAGCTGGAGGATATCCGTGCCGTCCGCGACTGTGACACGGTGGATGGCGCTCAACGCGTGTGTTGGGGCGAATAGCGCAGATACTTCGACCACTTGCGCATCCGCCAGCGCCGGAATGCTCCCTGAGAGAAAGCTGACGCCGCTGATCCCCTTGCCCCTCGCCTGGTCGAGCTCCTGCTTGAACGACGGCGTGAACTTGACCAGGATCTCGTTCGGCACGAAATCACACGACGTGCCCACCTCGGCGCTGCCAGCAACATCGATCGATTGACCGGCCGGCGGCGCGCTGACCAGTTGCGCGGCGGCACCAGCCTCCGCCGGCATACTCTCGTTCAGAAGTGCGTAACCGGAGCCTGAGGATGCGGTTGGCAGGATCCCTCCGCACGCGATCAGGCCAATGCCTGTGAGTACGATTAATCTGTGCATTCCCACTCCTCCCACGTACAGTTGATCATCCCCCAGTGGGCAGCCCACGCTGTCCCAGTGGCCGGAGGCTATCGCAGACGCTGGAAACCCGCAAGTAGAAGTGTAAACTCCGCCAAGCCGCCGTGTGACCGTCCTGGGCGGCAAATGG
>CAZDTB010000336.1:0-5428 GCA_964508075.1 uncultured Planctomycetales bacterium | reverse complement strand
CCAGCTCGCCCACGTCTTCTTCCGCGACATGGACCCGGCCCACCCCGGCCGCAAGCCCGAGCAGGAGGGCAGGTACGACGACGTCATCTTCAAGACGTACGAAGAGATGGACGTCCGGCTCGGCGAGGCCTTCGAGATCATGGACGAGAACGACATTCTGATCGTCATGTCCGATCACGGCTTTTGCAGTTTCCGCCGTGGCTTCAACGTCAACAACTGGCTGGTCGAGAACGGCTACATGGTTGTCAAGGACATGGGCAGAAAGGGCCGCGGGGACGCCTTGTTCAATGTCAGGTACGATCAGACGCGCGTCTATGCCATTGGGCTGAACTGCCTGTACATCAACCTTCAGGGACGCGAGAAGTACGGTATCGTTCCGGAGGAGGAGCGCCGGCGACTGATGGAGGAGGTCGCCTCGAAGCTTGAGCAGGTGCGCGACGAGGACGGCAGCAAGGCGATCGAGAAGGTGTACTTCACCTTTGACATGTACCCCGATGCCGACCCTCTGGTCGCGCCGGACATGATGATCGGCTACACACGGAACTACCGATCGAGCTGGGCCACCGCCCTGGGCGGCATCGGCAGAGGGCTTTTTGAAGACAACCGGGACCGCTGGAGCGGCGACCACTGTATCTCCGCCAACCTGGTCCCCGGCATCATCGTCAGCAACATGAGACTGACCGTGGACGACCCCGAATTGAGCGACCTGGGACCGGCTCTCCTGCACTTGTTCGGCATCACGCCCCCGGAAGGCATGGTTAGCCGGAACATCTTCGGCGAGAAGATCTCGCTACACGGCCGCTAGGCCGAATCACTCACCGCAGAGATCGCGGAGAGCGCAGAGGATTCGATGAGTATGGAGTTTGCAGGGATAATGCCGAGAGCAGCCTGCCACAGACGAGAGTTCGGCACAGGTAAGAGCCCAAGAGGAATCTCTCTGTGTGCTTTGCGTTCTCTGCGGTTGGGGAGTAACGCGGGCTCGCTTCCAGTTTACAGGAGAGAGTGAGTATGTTTGGTGCGAAGATCAAGGTCGAGAAGGCCTTGTACGAGCGCGTCAAGGCGGTGGCCGACAAGGCCGGCTATTCGTCGGCGGACGAGTTCATCACGAACGTGCTCGAGAAGGAGTTGGCCAAGCTCGAGGACGCCGAGACCGACGAGCAGCTCGAAGAGCGCCTGCGCGGGCTGGGATACATCGAGTAGCTGTTCTGCCCTTTTCAGGATGCGCACCGACGCATGAACGCCCTTAACGCGGTCTTGGCGAAGCTGACCGGCCTGGTGCTCGCCCCCTTTGCGGCCCTGCCGGCCCAGGTGGCGCTGATCGTGATCTCAGTCGTGGCCGGAATACTGGCGGCGATTGCCTTCCGCTATACCTCCAACCAGACCGCGCTCAAGCGCGTCGCCGACCAGGTCCGTGCCAGCCTGCTGGCGATGCGGTTGTTCAAGGACGACCTGCGCAGCGTCTTCCGCGCGCAGCTCTCGCTGTTCAAAGCATCTGGGCTGCGACTGGTGCACTCGCTGCCGCCGCTGGTCGTGCTGATCATTCCGTTCGTGCTGCTGTTGGCGCAGTTGGCGATGTGGTACGAGTTTCGACCAGCGGCACCGGGAGAGGCGCTGCTGGTCGAGGCAAGGCTCGCGCCTGATGCCTGGAACGGTCCCCCGCTGGAGCTCACCGCGCCAGACGTGGTCACGATCGAGGGCTCGGTCCCCGACGAGCTCCACCGCACCATTACCTGGCGCATCCGCCCCGAAGCCGCGGCCGCGGAGCAGAGCCCGCTCACGCTACACTTTGCGCTGGGTGACGACGATGTCGCCGAGAAGCAACTCGCGGTGAGCAATACCGACGGCACAAACGAGTTGGTCTTCGTCTCGCCACTGCGTGCTGGTGCGAATTTCTGGGATCGGCTGCTTAATCCGGGCGAGTCGGCGGTTGACCAAGACTCGCCGATTCAACAGATCAAGATTCGCTACGACCATCGCGCCAACACTCTGTGCGGCCTGAAGATCCATTGGCTGGTGACGTTTTTCGTAGTCTCAGTCCTGGCGGCGCTGGCCCTCAAGCCGGTGATCAAGGTGCAGTTCTAAGCGGTCTCACTCCGCGGCTTCATCGTGGGAATGCCTCAACGACGCCGCCGTCGATCGGGAGCGTGGCGCCCGTGGTGGGCGTCGCATTGGTCGCGAAGAAGACCACCGCGTTGCCGACGTGATGACCGTAGACGCGGGCCTTGAGCAGATTCCGGCTGCGATAGTACTCCGGCAGGTCTTCGGTCTTCATGCGGCGACTCTTGGCGCGCTGCGGGCCGACCTCCGCCCAGAGACCCGAGGGGATGTCGCCATGAGCGAAAACGGCGTCGGCGTTGATCATGTTCACGCGGATGCCGTGCGGTGCCAGCTCGATCGCGGCGACCTTGCCAAGCTGGTGTCCGGCCGCCTTCGATGCACTATAGGCGCCGAAGTCCTTGCCAGGGCCGAAGACGTTCTTGCTGGAGTTGATCACGATGTGTCCGCCGAGCCCCTGTCGCCGAAGCACGCGTATACCTTCGCGCATGAACAGCAGGTACCCGGTGGCGTTGATGTCCAGAACGCGGCGGAAGTCTTCGAGCCGAAGCTCCTCGATCGGAGCCACGTGCGCGACACCGGCGTTCGGCACGACCACGTCGACACCGCCGTATAGCCGACAGATTTCCTCGTAGCCGCTGCGAACGCTGTCTTCGTTGGTCACGTCCATGACCACGCTGGCCGCGGTACCGGGGCCAAACGCCTTTTCGATCCACTGCGTGACGTGGTTCAGGCGCTCCTCGTTGATGTCGGTCACGACGACGTGCGCGCCAACTCGCGCGCAGGTCTCGGCGATTGCGGCCCCGATCGCACCCGCGCCGCCGCTGATCACGACGACCTGGCGCTCGAGTGGCCGCTCGGCCCGCCGGTCGAGCTTGGCGAGCTGCATTGCCCGGAACTCCATCGCAAACAGATGCCTGGCATCCAGGCCGACGTAGCTTCCGATCGACTGTGCCTTGGCCTTGGTCGACAGCGCGTGCTCGGTGATGTCGGCGGCGATGCGGGCCTCGCGCTTCGTGCGCCCCCAGGAAAACACGCCGGCGCCGGGCAGGAGCACAACCTTCGGCGACGGGTCGACCTCGCCAGTCGGTCCGCCGTGCGCGGCAACGTAAGCGTAGTACCGCTCGCGATAGGCTTCGATCGACTCTTGAAGCTGGGCTCGCAATGCTTCGACGTCGGACCACGCCGGATTCTCCACAAATAATGGGTTGGGCTTGGTGCGAATCAGATGATCCGTGGTGAGCGGCCCGGTGGTCGCCAGTTCCTTGGCCTCTGCGCTGTTGACGAACTCGAGTACCGGCTCGGACGCCCGCCACTCCAGGATCGACCGCACATACGGATGATCCTCATCGCCGGTCGGCAGCGCGATCAACCCACGCATGATCGGGGCGACGAGCGTTGCCAATTCCGCAGGACTTGCCGGCGGCTGGTAGCTGGCGGTCAAACGTCGGCCGGCGCCGTGCTGCGCGATGAACTTCTCGCAAGCGTCCACGATGCGGATATGTCGTTCATAAGAAGTGCGGGCCTCGTCGCCGAACGTCACCAAACCGTGGTGGATCAGAACGACACCCTCGACGGACGGGTTGGACTCGAACAGCTCCGCGACCGCCTTGGCCAGCTCGAACCCCGGCGTCACGTACGGCAGGATCGCGACCTTCTCAGCCAACGCCTCCCGGATCAGCCGCTCGCCGTCCGGCTGATTGGTCAACGCCAGCACCGCGTCGGCGTGCGAGTGATCGATGAAGCGGTGAGGTAGAAACGCGTGTAGCAGCGTTTCCAGCGACGGGGTCGGTGCCGAAGCATCGAACAGATGGGTTCGCAGCTCGTTCGTCATCGTGTGGTCGTCGAGCGATCCGAGCGACCGCAGGCACCGCAGACGGCCCAGGTCAAGCGCGGGCATGCCCTCCGGCTCGATGCCGGCCAGGTCCCAGCCCGATCCCTTCACGTGGATGGCTTCGACCTCATCGCCGAGGATCGTCCGATACGGACGTTTGAGCGACACGTTGCCGCCGCCGTGCAGAACCAGGTCCGGGTCCTGGCCGATCAGGTCGGCGGTGTAGAGGCGGAGAGCGAAGTCGGAGCCGTGATGATCCCCCCAGCGTTGGATAGCCTCCGCGGCAGCCTGGTCGTCCCAGCGATTCTTCATGGCTCTTTGGGATAGGCGTGCTTGAAGGGGGCGACCGTCAGCGATTCGAACACGCCGCCCACGACAAAAGGATCGCTGCTTGCGAGGTCACGAGCGTCTTCAAGGCTGTCGGCTTCGAAAATGATGACCGCGCCAACCGAAGCGTCGTTGTTGTCGTTGCGCGGCGTACCGGCCAGCACGATGCGTCCTTCACGATCGAGGGCCTCGAGGTGGGCGACGTGTCGAGCCCGATGCTGGTCGCGTCGCTCGGCCCCGTCGGGTCCGTCGTGCCCGATCATGACAAACAGTGGCACTGTTGATCGTTCCTTTTGGTGTGCAACCTGCAGCTAGCTGATCAGGCTCTGAACCAGGTCCCAGGCCTCGGCGTCGGACTTACCTTCCTGAACGATGCCGCGGACGCCGCGAATCATCGCCACCGGCCATTTGGACTGGAATATGTTGCGGCCCATGTCCACGCCGGTGGCTCCGTTGGAGACGGCTTTGTAGGCCAGCGTGAGCGCGTCGCGCTCCTCGATCTTCTTCCCGCCGGCGATCACCACCGGAACCGGGCAGCCGTTCACGAGCTTCTCGAACCCTTCGCAATAGTAGGTTTTGACAATCTGGGCACCCAGCTCGGCGGCAATTCGGCAGGCCAGGCCAAGATAGCGCGCCTCGCGGGCCATCTCCTTGCCGACGGCGGTCACCGCCAGCACGGGGATACCGTACTTCTGACCCTCGTCGCACAGCCGGGCCAGGTTGGTCAGCGTCTGTTTCTCGTGCGCGGATCCAACGAAGATGGACATGGCCATGGCCGAGACGTTCAGGCGGATCGCATCTTCGATCGAGACGGAGATGTCCTCGTCCGAAAGGTCTTCCTTCAGGACGCTGGTCCCGCCGGAGACGCGCAGGACAATCGGGACGCGAACGCCAGGATCTACCGTGTTGCGGAGCACGCCGCGGGTGAGCATCAGCGCGTCGGCGTATTCGAGCAGCGGCGCGACGGCCTCGCCCGGCCGTTCCAGTCCGCTGGTCGGCCCCTGGAAGTAGCCATGATCGACGGCGAGCATGACGCAGCGGTTCGTCTTGGGCGTGATGATCGACGCCAGACGGTTTTGCATACCCCAGTCCATGGTGCTTGACTCCGTACCTGGGCTGCTGAATTCTCGAATTGCTACGATCCGTCGCGGCAGCAGACCAAGCGGACGCTGCCATCAACGTCGTGCGCGGGGCATGCTAGCACGTACGCCG
>CAZDTB010000335.1:0-5452 GCA_964508075.1 uncultured Planctomycetales bacterium | reverse complement strand
GGATCGTGATGCCGAACAATCGCCCGACTCGAAACGACCCGTTCAGGAAATCCATGCCCGCTTACCTTGCTTTACGAACGTAACGATCGTAGTACAGAAGCGTTACGATCGTCTTGGCATCCTTGATCCGACCGTCGCCAATCGCCTCCAACGCTGCTTCCACTTTCATCGGCGTATTCTCGATCTGCTCCCCTGGTTCCCGGGACGTCTCGCCCGAAACCAGTTCCGTCGCCAGAAAAGCGTACAGCTCCTCGTTGCACATCCCCGGGGTCGAGAAAAACGAGAGCAACGGCTCCAGCTTTCCGGCCCGATACCCGGTCTCCTCGCACAGCTCCCGACGAGCACACTCGATCGGCGGCTCACCCCCATCAAGCATCCCCGCCGGTAGCTCCAGTAACGTCTGGCTGACCGCAAAGCGGTAGTTGCTGATCAGCAGCACCCGCCCGTCGCCCAGGATCGGCAAAACGACCGCCGCCCCCGGCAGGACGATCCGGTCGTATCGGCGATTCCTGCCGTCGCGGCCAGGCACGTCATGCTGCTCGACGGTGAATCGCCTGGCCGTGAAGATGATTTTGGGCTGCGCCACGCTGAATTCTCGCTTTCTGCGAGGCCCGGGACTTCCCCGCTGATTGCATAACGTATGCAGGGGCCGGTACGTCGGATTATAGCGTAGCCTGCGAGTTTCGCATGAAACGGCCCGCAGCCAACTGGGACGCTGGTTGAAGGCAGCTACGTAGCATTTCTAGGAATCCTAGCACCAGCCGAGCACAGGGCGCCTCGCCAGGGCACAACGACCCCTCAACGCCGCCGCTTGCACGCCGATTACGTTGTCCGGCGCGCTTCGGGTCAATCGCGGCTGCGAGTCGTGCTGCCCGCCATGCGCCACGGCCGGCTAGTCCGCCAGCGCTTCCGGGGTCGCCCCTACGAAAGTAGGCACCGGGTAGACCAGGCTCAAGTGGGATTGGGCGTTTGGAAGAGGGCGAGGCTCGTGCCGAGCCAACGGACGCTCGGCCCCGAGGGACGCAGCGTTCGTGAACGTTCCCGGCGCAACGCTGTTTCACGTGAAACACGCTTGCGCCAATATTGGCGGGCCAGGAAACGTGTTTCACGTGAAACACGCTTGCGCGGAACCTCACCGGGGCACGCTTGCCATACCCGCCGTCGCTCACCGCGTACAGGCGGCGGGCAAACAAGCTGCCCTCGGTATCCTGAACGTCTACTTCGGCAGCGTGAAGACCCCCGCTTCGTAGCCGACCGAATTGGTCACGCGCCCCCCTGCTTCCAACTCCTTATCCGCGCTGGTGGTATGCTCCAGCTCGGCGTAACCCTGCGCCCCCAACTCCAACGCCGCCGCGATCCCCGCCGCTACCGCCCCAGCCCCGCAGGCATTGTGGTTTGATGCTGCCTCGGGAACCACGCCGTCGGCGTCTAGTGCCGCAATCAGGTCAATGAAACGCCGATCATTGACCTCTTTCGCCCAGCGGATGCCTTCCAGACCGTGCCCGTGCGGCTCAAAACCGAACGCCGGTCCGTAATGCGTCAAATCCGTCGACGCCAGAAAGACGACCCTGCGATTCGATTCGCGGACTTCTGTGGCGACGACGCGCCCGATCTCTGCCGCCAGTTCTCCTGGCCGCACGCTGATCGGCAGGATCTTGACATCCCCGAGGATGTGCTGGATCAACGGCAACTGGACCTCGATCGAATGCTCATATGTGTGGCCCGCCGGGTTGTCCGCGACGTGCGGGTGGCGCATCACGCGTGCGGCCAGCTCCTCGTCGACCGGAAGCAGCCCCAGGGGCGTTTGCCAAGTGCCGGTGGGAAACGCGCTGGCGTGATTGGCGTCCATCGCGTGGACGGCGCCGAAGATCACAACCGTCTCCGGCTGCGCCGGGGCGACGGCGCCGACGCTCAACGCGGCGGCGGCACCGCTGTAAACCCAGCCGGCGTGCGGAACCACCGCGCCGATCGGGTGTCCTTCGAAGTCCACAGGCCGGACCAGCTCATCCAGCATTTGCAGACACTCCGCCTCGCCGGCCGGATAGAAGCGGCCCGCGACTGCCGGTTGGCGTGTGGGTGACATCGGTCTACTCCATCAGAGCATGGCCGCCGATCTTCTCGGCGATGCGATCGAACTCTTCAAGGGAACTGTAGCGGATGACGACCCGGCCGGAGTTCTTTCGCTTGCCGGGGTGCAGAGTGACGTGCAGGCCGAGGGCTCTGCGCATCGCCTGCTCGAGGTCGGAGAGGTGGGCGTCGATCGCCCGGGGTGCCTGGGCCGCCCGTTGCTGATGTTCGGAGGGCTCCTTGGCAAGGCGTTCGACCTGGCGGACCGAGAGGTTTCGCCGAACAGCGAGGCGTGCGAGGGCCAACTGCCGTTGTGGATTACTGATTCCCGCGATAGCTCGGGCCTGGCCCATGGCGAGCTCGCCGGCGCTGAGCATATCTTGGACCTCTCGATCTAACTTTAGAAGGCGCAAGTAGTTAACGACGTTAGCGCGGCTTTCACCCAAGCGCGTTGCGAGGACTTCAACGGTGGCTCCGGCGTTGTCAATAAGCTGTTGATAAGCGGTTGCCCGCTCCAGTGGTGCGAGGTCCTCGCGTTGGAGGTTCTCGATGAGCGCGAGCTCGAATGACTCGCTCTCGTTCAGCTCGCGGATGATCGCGGGGATCGTGCGGAGTTGGGCGATCTGGGCAGCGCGCCAGCGCCGCTCGCCAGCGATGAGCTCGAACTGCTCGTTGCCGAGGCTGCGCACGAGCACGGGTTGGAGGATGCCGGTCTGACGAAGGGAGTCGGCGAGCTGATGGAGTCCGGTCTGTTCGATGTTCAGGCGCGGCTGGTTAGGGTTGGGGCGGATCCGGTCGAGTGGCAGCTCATGAATGACGGCAGCTTGGGTCGGCGATGGGCCAGGAGGGTGGCTCGGGGTGGTCGCAGGGGCAGGGGATCGGTGTTTGAACGGGCCAGCGGGGCGGGGCCCGACGAGCGCGCTCAGGCCCTTGCCGAGGCGCGGGGTAGCTTTGGACATGCATGGCTCCTTGCTCGGATTGGAGGATAGGCAGTGAGGGTGGCGTGGTCAAGCGGTGGGGGTGGTCGCATCGGGGACCATGCGGGACGGTGTTCGGGCGGGGTGTGGCCGGCGGGCCGGAGCAGAGCATCCCGCTTATCTAGAGATCCTAGGACAATGACATGGGCTGGCAAGCACACGTTTTGTTCGTGCACTGCCTGGCCGACTAGGGCTAGAATAAGGCGCAGGTGCACGCATAAGGAGACGCACATGTTTCGCTCTTTGCTAATCGTTGTTGCCGGGGTGTGTTTGACGGCCTCGGCGGCGGGACAGACCCAGCCAATCCAATGGGTGGGGAACGTGAGTCAGGGGGTGTCGCAGGCGCAGCGCGCGGGTCTGCCGATCATGTTCTACGTCTCCGGTGCCAGCGGGAGTGAGGGGGACAACGACATGAAAGATGCTCAGCAGACGGCGTTTCGCGACCGGCGGGTTGGAGGGATCGCGCGTGAGCGCTTCGTTCCGATTCGACTGCCACGGTCGACGGAGACCAAGGCGCTGCTCGAGCAGCTCGGGGCACCGACGGAACACGGGCATTACGTGCTGTTCGTGACGCCGGGGATGAAAATGATCGGCACGGTGCCGCCGGACCAGGTGGCGAGTGCCAAGGCGCTGGCCGGGCAGATGACAACAGCGTTTCGGAAGTTTCGCAAGGAGCTCTTCGAGCGTGAGCTGAAGCCGAAGCTGGAGAGCGCGGAGACTCCGGTCACGGACGTCATCAGCATATTGAAGAAGATCGAGAAACTGCTGATTATCGAGGCGGACGAGAGTGTGGTGCAGTTGGTGAAGGGGGGTGGGTTGAAGCCGAACGTTCAGAAGCAGGCTTATGGCGTTCTGGCCAAACTCTCGACGCCGAAGTGCGCCAAGGCCCTACTGGAAGCGGCGCCGGGTGACAAGCTGGCCGAGCAGGCCCTGGGGCGCTGCGAGGCGGGGGTGGCGGAGGAGCTGATTGCCGCACTTGAATCGGAGAGTTTCGACGAGTCGGTGATTGCGTACGAGGCGTTGGTTAAGATCTGCAAGATCGGTGGGAAGAAGCCGCGCGGTTTCTGGGGCGGGAAGAACGAGCGGCTGATCAACGAGGAGCTCGATCGCGTGGAGCGGGCGGCGCGGGGAGCCGCCCAGCGGTGGAAGGAGGAGTACGAAGCATATCGTTAGACAGCGGCAGGAACTCGGGCACGAGGGGGACCGGGTGGGACCTGCGTTCATGGCAGGGGGCAGCAGAGCGCAGGAAACGGAGAGTGTCCGGTCGTTCCCTGAGGTAATCCACGGAGGGAGGGTGTTATGCCGATCCGCATAAAATGCCGTGATAAACCGCGAGACAGAGCGCACCCTACAGAAGATAAAGCGCTTAGCGCGCCTCTGGCAGATGATCCAGAGGCGTGTTATACGGACAGGAAACCAGAGTTCCGCATGCTATGCGGATTAAGCTGATTGTTGTTAGAAGGACAGAAAATGAAGAGAGCAGTTCTTCTTCCCTTGGTAGCGCTAACGGCGTGCACGTCAGACCTCGCCATGCTTGACTTGGCGATCCGATGCCGAAGGACGCCACTGCAACGGGAAGCCTCGTTATGGTCGCGCCGGCGCAGATGTGGCCGAAACACAAATGGATCAGCGCTGGAATAGAGTACTCCATCGCGGCCGATTTTCGGGGTAGGGTCCAATAGATAGGTACCTCATCATTGCAGGCGCGCACGTCTGAGGGCGTTCGGATAGGGCAGCCGCTGAAGGACGTGCTCAACATCCAGAACCTAGAAGTGACGTTGTGGCCGGGTTGGGGCTATGTAGCGGAATTGCCCTCTGGTTGGAAGGCAGCGTTGTTTCTCGACGGGCATTTTCTTGAGCGGGAACCGCTTGCCACAGACCGTGTTGATCTGTTGTTCAAGGGAACTCTGGCAGGCTACGGCTCGTAATCGGGACAGCCATCCATTCGTGGCAACCGGGACGACGCCGGAATCGCGACAACGACTCCAGCGTGCGCAAGGCCGGCGGAACCGGCGCTAGTGTAGGCCCGCTGCCGGTCGGCCGGGCGAAGAAGCGTGCGACGCGAGGCGTGATGGGGAAGGAATAGGTGGCTGTCCCTATGCAGCGCCTATGCAGCGAACTATGCAGCGAATTGTCGTTGGAAGCAGAAATATGGGAAAGGAACATCATGGATCTTCAGACACTCACATCGTTCTTCATGTGGTGTACAATCATAGATGGCGGCATTTTGATTCTGTGGACAGTGTTCTCCGTGCTCGCCCCGGATTTGGTGTATCGCACGCAAAGCAAATGGTTTCCCATTCCCCGAGAAACCTTCAACGTGGTCATCTACTCGTTCCTCGGGTTGTTCAAGATCGTCTTTCTGGTCTTC
Organism: uncultured Planctomycetales bacterium; assembly: GCA_964508075.1. GTDB lineage: Bacteria > Planctomycetota > Phycisphaerae > UBA1845 > Fen-1342 > JALSRY01. Next base: position 37 of record CAZDTB010000335.1, on the reverse strand, counting down.
AATGTCGTTCCCTACGTGGCTCTGCTGATCGTCGGAT
>CAZDTB010000334.1:0-5467 GCA_964508075.1 uncultured Planctomycetales bacterium | reverse complement strand
ACCCGCAAGCACCTCCTGGCCCTGAACGATCTGAGCTCCGAAGAGATCCTCTACGTCCTCGACACCGCCGAGAGCTTCAAGGAGGTCTCGACCCGCAGCGTCAAGAAGGTGCCCGCCCTCCGCGGGCGCGTCGTCGTGACCGCCTTCTTCGAGGACAGCACGCGCACGCGCATGAGCTTCACGCTCGCCGCCCAGCGCCTGTCGGCCGACGTGGTGGATTTCTCGGCCAAGGTTTCGTCCGCCTCGAAGGGGGAATCGCTGCGCGACACGGCCCGGAATATCGAGGCGATGGGTGTGGACATCATGATTGTGCGGCACTCATCCGCCGGCGCCGCGTATGACCTTAGCCAGGCGGTCGACTGCTGCGTGATCAACGCCGGCGACGGCCAGCACGCCCACCCGACGCAGGGCCTGCTCGACCTGTTCACGATCCGCGAGCGCAAAGGCCGCATCGAGGGGCTCAACGTGGCGATCGCCGGCGACATCGCCCACTCGCGTGTCGCCCGCTCAGACCTGCGCGGGCTGGTCAAGCTGGGTGCCAACGTGACGCTGGTCGGCCCGCCCACGCTCGTGCCGCGTTCGTTCGAGCAGCTGGGCGCCCGCGTCACGTCGAACTTTGACGAGATCCTGCCCGAGATGGACGTGATCAACATGCTCCGTATCCAGCAGGAGCGCATCACCAGCAGCGTCTTCCCCTCCATTCGCGAGTACATCCGCCTGTTCGGCATGAACGCCGATCGCTTCCAGCGCTGCAAGCCCGACGTGCTGATCATGCATCCGGGCCCGGTCAACCGCGGCAAGGAACTGGCCGCCGACATCGCCGACGGCCCCAACTCGAGCATCCTCCGCCAGGTCACCAACGGCCTGGCCGTCCGCATGGCAGTGCTGTTTCTGTGCCAACAGGCCGCCGCGGCGGAGAAGAGCACGTAAGCCGGTGGATCAGTCGCCGTCGACCGCGGTGATGTCCAGCAACGTCCTCTCGTCGTCAGCCTCGACCCGGCAGCCGCGACAGACGCTCGTGGGCAAGGCTCAGGGATTGGGCGCCGCGGGGGCCCGTGAAGGGCTGCCGGCGTGGCTTGCGTGTCAGGGTAATCCGCAGAAGGCCGAGCCGGTGCAACATCTGCGGGACGCGTTTCGTGAACCGATCGATCCGACCCACGGACCGCAGGTCCGTCTGGTACACGTGTGCACCACTTCAGCCCATCGCCATACCCATGACAGAGCATTAGGGGCAAATGGGCGGGACAGTCTTGCCGATGGCGGTCGGCGGGAGCGTCACCGCCCAGCCGGTGTTGTCGAGAACCCACTGCGCGTACGTGTTGCTGTTGGGACCCGGATAAAACAGGTAGTAATCGCAGCATGGATAGTTCGGCGATTGCGTCTCAATGAACTCGACCACCGGCTCCGCCTCCGGGCCGATCAGCTCGGCAATGACGAAAACACCGCCAGTCAAAGGGTCGCTCGTCGGACTTCGCAGGTTTAGCCGAACGTATCCATACGGGCCGTCCGCCGTCGCCCAGACTTCCCAGCGATCGAAGCTCACTTCCTCGGCCGACTTGACCACGAACCAAGGATGGATCGCCAGTGGCTCGATGCTCAGGACGGGCGCTGCGTACAGCCTGGCCACAGCTTCACCATTGTTCTCAAGCGCGGACAGCGGCACGAATTCGCTCGAATCATCTCCCGCCGGCGTCCAGGGAAAAGGCCAGATGCATCCTCCGGCTGCAGTCACCAGAGTGCCGATACACAAAGCGTAGGCGGTAATCCGATCGGCACACTCGCGAACGCGCATGCTCACGCCTCCGTCTCATTAGAAAGCAGCGTACGTTTGACGTGTACGATTACCGTTCGCACGTCGTCCCGTAGACGCTCAGCAGCCCCGACAGATCGGACAGGTCGACGTCTCCGTCGCCGTCCAGGCCGCCGTCCTCGTAGCTCGCGCCGCTCGCCGACCCGCCTCGGGCGCCCCCGTCATGCGAATTGCCAAGCCTCTCTCGGGGCGTCCGGCCGATCGAGAGCGGACAGTTTTCCCTCTGCGCGCATTATAACAACCCTGCACAGCAACCGGGCCTTTTCGACCTCAATTTCGCCAGCATCCGGCCAGCCACTGTGCGCGAAGGCGGCGTGCGTGAGCCCGCGGCTGCTGCTCCACCTCAGGGCAGCGCTTCACGAGCGCCGGTTGCCTCCGTTTTCGTAGGCCACCGTCGAGCCGCCGCCATCCCGGCCAAACGCCGCGCCCACGCTGGGCAGCGCGAAACCTGTTTCCCGCTTGCCAAGTCGCTTGTGAGCGAAAAAAGGTTGGATCAACCGAGCAGATCACGTATTCTGGCAGTAAGAGCGCAGGTCGTGGCTCGGAGGGGGCTTTTTGTGACGGATTGGGACCGCCACAGCGGTCCGGTACCGATAGCGACGTTTTCAGACAGTTCATTCTGAGGAGGCTGGGACGATGAACGCCCGAATAGCATGGAACCTGGTTGCAGCCGTCGTCGTTGGCGTCTGCCTCTCCGGCGGGGTGCCGGCAGCCGTCGCGCAGAACGCCTGCTGCGTCGAGGCGGAATGTTACCCGGTGGAAGACATCGACACGTGCAACGTGTTGGGTGGCGTCTTTCTGCCGGGGGCCGACTGCGCCGACGACGCATGTGGCATCGGGGCATGCTGCGCCGCGTCGGCCTGCGTGATGACCGATGCCTATTCGTGCATCATCGCCGGACGCGATTTTATGGGGGCCGGAACCGACTGCGCCGACGATCCCTGCAACCTCGGTTTCGGGGCGTGCTGCCTCGACGGCGAGTGCAGCATTCTGTCGCCGGAAGATTGCGCGGGCATCGGCGGCACGTTTCTGGGCTATGGCACGATCTGCGACAGCAATCCCTGTGAGACGGGGGCGTGCTGCCTGCCGGGCGATTGCCTGGACACCGTCCATTACGAGTGCAACGCGCTGGACGGCGTTTTCGTGGCGGGCGCCGACTGTGCGTCCGGTGCATGCGATGTGCCGGACGATTGTCCGATGGACTCGCTCTATTCGCAGTCGCGCGACGGCCCGGACTTCTTCCAGGCCCTCACGTCCGAGGCGAGCCCCGGGTACCTGCGGTCGGATGACTTCGCAGGCGTGTCTGGCCCGATCGACACGGTGATCTGGTGGGGACTGGACCTGGAGTTCGTCGGGGGAGGTTTCATCGAGTGCGAGGAAAGCGACAACACGTTTGACGTCACGTTCTTCGCTGACGCGGACGGGTTGCCGGGCTCGGTCGTGTGCGCTTACACGCTTACGGCCACGCGCACGCCGACCGGCATCCTGTATCTAGGTATGGAACTAAACGAGTACCGGGTCACCCTGCCGGAGCCGTGCGTCCTGGTGAACGGCTGGATCTCGATTGTCGGGCAGGGCGATCCCTCCTGCTGGTTCCTGTGGATGAGCGCCGGCTTCGGCACGTCGTACTGCGACGGATGCGGCTCGCCACTGCAAGAGCGCGATCTGAGCTTCTGCCTGCTCGGGTCGGCGGGCGGGGTTTTCGGGGCCTGCTGCGACGATCCGACCGGATCCTGCGAAGAGTCCGTCGAGATCGTGGACTGCCTCAGCCCGGAACAACGCTTCGTGCCGGATGGCACGTGCAGCGATCTTGACCCGCCCTGTGGTGTGCTGACCGGTGCCTGCTGTTTCGCCGATGAGAGCTGCGAGCCGCTGTTGACCGAAGTTGAGTGCCAGGCTCAGGGAGGGACCTGGCTCGGCGGAGGCACGAACTGCGCGACCGATCCGTGTGTCATGGGGGCCTGCTGTGTGGTCGGCAGCGACTGCCAGGAGACCGCACGGTTCGACTGCAATGCGCAAGGCGGCGTTTTCATGGCCGGCAGCACTTGTGACCCTGACCCATGCGCGCAGATGGAGTGCCCGCCGGATTCGCTTTTCGCTCAAACGCCGGACGGGCCACTCGGGTTCACGGGCTACGCATCCGAGTCTTCCACCGGCTACCTGCGCTTCGAGGACATCGCGGGGCTCGCCGGCCCGATCGAGGGTCTGATGTGGTGGGGGCTGGACCTGCTGTATATTCCGCCGAGCTGGTATGAATGCGAGGAGTACGACAATACATTTCAAATCTCGTTCCACGAGGATGCGGGCGGCGTGCCCGGGCCGGCGGTCTGCTCGTACACGCTGGAAGTTACCCGCACGCCCACGGGCATTCTCTATTTGGGCGCGGAGCTGAACGAGTACAGCGTCACACTGCCGGAGCCATGCGTGCTCGTGAACGGCTGGATTTCGATTGTCGGGCAGGGCGATCCCGACTGCTGGTTCATGTGGATGAGCTCGGGTGACGGCAGCGGACAGTCGTACTGCGATGGTTGCGTCGATCCGTGGCAGTCGGACGACCTGAGCATCTGCCTGATCGGGACGGCCGGCGGCGTTTTCGGTGCCTGCTGCGACGACATGGCCGGCGAGTGCAATGAGAACGTCGAGATTGTCGACTGTCTCGCCACGGACCAGCGTTTCGTGCCCGACGGCACGTGTGATGACCTTGACCCGCCCTGTGGCGTGCTGACCGGTGCGTGCTGCTGGGACGACGCAACTTGCACAATTGAACTGGAGGACGACTGCCTGGCCATGGGCGGTGAGTGGCTCGGCGCGTTTACGCCGTGTTACTTGTGTCCGTGCATCACGCCGTGCCCGCCGGGCGGCGTCGCCGAGGGCGAGCCGGAGTGCCACGATGATTACATCGACATGTTCAACGGCGGTTGTGACGCAGAGAACGTGATGTTCTCGCGGTTGTCGTTCTGCGAGCCGGTCTGCGGCGAGAGCGGCGTGTTTCTGTCGGGTGGTGAGTTCGTGGGCGACTTCGACTGGTATGAGATCAACGTCGTCACCACGACCGAGCTGACGTGGGAGGTTGAGGGCGAGTTCCCGATCGGAGGCTGGATCGTGGACGGGCGCGCCGGTTGTCAAGGTGCCTGGGTCATAGCCGCGGATTGGCGTTACGAGTGCGACCCGGTCTCGCTCACCATTCTGGCGGAGCCGGGCGTGTACTGGCTGGTGGCGGGGCCGGTGATCGCCAGCGATCTGGCGGCGTGCCCCGCGAGCTACGTCGCGACGGCGACCCGTGCCGCGCTTTGTCCGGGCGACCTCGACGACGATGGCGACGTGGACCTCTCCGACCTGGGTCAATTGCTCAGCAATTATGGCCAGGCCACCGGCGCTGAGTACGAAGACGGCGACCTTGATTGCGATCGTGACGTCGACCTGGCCGACCTGGCCTTGCTGCTGTCCAACTATGGCGAGTGCGGGGAGACCTACGCCCGAGAGCCGGGGAGCGACGGACTCGACGATGCGAAGACCGGTGCGGAGGGCAGCGGAGTTGGCCAGCTGCATTCGTTGTCAGAGGGTGAGGGCATCGGATTGGACGCCGACGGCCAAGTGCAGCCTTCGACCCCGGGTCGCTTCGGAGACTCAGACGCGTCAATCGGTCGGTAGGGATCG
>CAZDTB010000333.1:0-5491 GCA_964508075.1 uncultured Planctomycetales bacterium | reverse complement strand
TGTGCCTGTCGAGCACGCCGCCGTGAATCGAGTCCTGATTGCCGATGATGTAATCGGTGTTGGTGAGGGTAGTGGTGGAGGCGGTCTCGATGCCCGGGACGGTGTTGTTCGTGTGGCTCATGACGACGTAGCCGTACGAGGCCAGATGATAGCCGAGGTGGTCGTACCAGGTGTAATCGTGGCCGTTCCCGTGGCTGATGACGACCAACGGCAGTTGGCCCATTGTGGCGATGTTGGAGGGGTAGTAGGTGTCCTGTCCGAGCCACGAGCCTCCGGTGTAGGTGATCTCGGTCACGTCCAGCGGGCCGGGCTCGGTGGTGTCGACGACGACGTAGAAACCAGCCTCAGCGCCCGAGCCGTCGAGGTAGTCTTCCGGATCGAGCTGGCCGTTCCGGTTGCCGTCGAGCACGACGTCATAGGGGTAGCCGAGATCGGTTCCGGCGTCCGCGTTGAGCTCCCCCGGCGCGGCCGCTTCGAACGTGTTCTCCTGGATGGTGGTGCCGTCGAGCGTGACCGTGTCCGGGCCGTCCGGGCGAACATCTTCCAGAGTCGGATCGAGCTCCCACTCCGTCTGGGTTCGTGCCTCGACGATGTACAGGTCGCAGGTCAGGCCGACGACCTCGGGATAACGGGTGGGGTCGATCGCCACCTCGACCGGCGCGTTCTGATTGAAGGCCCGGACGTACTCGAAGAACGGATACTCGTCCAGGGAATTGCCCGCCAGCTCGATCCGCGACGGAAAGGTCGGGCACGTCGTGCCATAGACGGCCAGTAAAGCGCTGAGGTCCGACAGGTCCACGTCGCCATCTTCGTCGAGGTCACCGTCCTCATATTCGGCGCCGCTGGTCGTGCCGTAGTTGGCCAACAACTGCGACAGGTCGGCGAGGTCGATGTCGTAGTCGAAGTCAAGGTCGCCGTAGCATGGCCAGGGGCGGCCGAACCGCGTGCCGTCGAAGTTGTCACCACCCAGCGCTGCCGGGAGAAGCAGCACGGCGCCAACGAGAGTGATCCTGAACCGGGTTTTCATGCAGCAACCTCTTGAGCCGAGTTCCAGTCACGCAAAACTGCAGTCTACTGGAAATCGCCGGTCGGATTCAACTCCCATGCGTGTTGCCGATTGATTCTGGTGCACTTAAGGTCGACGCGGCCGGGTCACCTGTGAGTCCGAACCTTATGTGCGGCGAATGCTTGCCAGGTGGGGGAGGTCGAGCACCTCGAACGGTGTGCGCAGGTCGGCGATCGGCTCGCCGAGCTGGTTGATGTTTCGCCCGTGGATCGGCCCGAGCCGGCCCGAAGCTTGCGTGAGGTAGGGGAGGCCGAGCGGGTCGAGGTCCATTATCCGGACGCAGGTGGCGTCGACGGCGGGGAGATTCGTGCCGATGACGACGGCTCCGACGGGCTTGGGATTGCCCATGATCGGACCATCACCGTCCATGCCGACGATGCCGTCGACGATGGCCAATGCCGGGCGGACGGTGGCGTTGATGTCGAGGATCGAATTGGGGATGCCGGAGTAGTGGAGGACATTCTTCGGCCAGCCGTAGACCACGCCCGGCATCACGCCGAACAGGTTCTTCATCGCGCAAGTCACGCCGGCCCAGTGGTGCGTCTTGAGCTTGGGCATCGAGACCAGGATGTCGGCCGACCGCAGCGTCTTTGGGAGGTAGAGCTGTTCGAGGTCGGTCCAGGTACCGACGTTGGCGACGGGCTCGACATCGTCGTGGTTCAGGTCGACGAAATTGAGACCGGCCTCGGACAGCGCCCGGCCCATCCCCGACTCATCGAGCACCAGCCAACTGTCCCGCCGGTGGCCCTGACCCTCGGCGACAAAGACGTCAGCGGCATCTAGTCGGCGAAAAACTTCCGCCGCCGCCACGACCAACGCCGGATGCGTGTTGATGTGCGCCTGGCCGACGGCGGTCTCGACCAGATTCGGCTTGAGCAGGACGCGCTTGCCACGGATTTGGCCGCGTGAGATGCCGACCTCGTTCAGACCGGCGGCGATCAAGGATACGAGATCGGCGTCGTACGAGGCGGCCTTGCCGATGAAGACATCGGCGCGCTGGCCGCGCTCCCGGCGGCGCCACCACATCGTGGTGCCGGCCAAGCCCCAGCCGATCGCGAAGATGCCGCCCAGGCCCAGAGCCTGGCGCCGCGTGAACTTACCGCTGGCGCTCAGGTTGTCGGGCTTTGAGCCGGTTTCAATCATCGCTCGGCACCTCCGCAGCTTGGACTAGCGGGCAAGGGTCCGCACCAGCCAGCAACAGGAGCGCGTCATACAGGGGGTGCGCAGGCTGCGCGGTCAAGCGCCGAGCGCATTCGCCCAGCCACGCTTGGGCCTCCGGCGGCTGTGCGTTCCAGCCCCGCAGACCGATCAGTCCCCATGCCAGCGACAGTGGCGCGCGAACGCGTTGCAACTCTTCCGTCAGGCAGTCGATCGCCGCATCAATCCGGGCCTCACGGCGTTCCCCGGCCAGCGCGGCCAAGGCCACGCCGGTTGTCGCCGGGAACGGTCTCAGGACGTGCTCTAGGACCCGGCGGTTGCCGTAATTCCAGCCGCCGCCGGGCAACGCCCGGTTCAGGATCAGCGCGACACCCTCGCGGGTTCGGGCGTGCTGCGCCTGACCGGCCGCACGCAAAGCCAACAGGGCCTGCGCCGTTGGCTCGATCCAGGAGTGCGTCCCGCTCACCCACGACCAGCCGACCAGCGTCGTGTCGTGGTCGTGGATGTTGGGATCCGGCGGGACCTTTTGACCCCGCGCTTCCAGCAGCCAGGCGAGTGCCTTATTCGTCTGAACGGCGTATACCTCGTTGTCCTGGGTGGCGCAGCGCAGCCACGCGAGCAGCGCGAAGCTAGTCGGCCAGTAGGGGGCCTCGGCCTCGGAGGAGATCGGAACCGCTCCATCCTCTCGTTGCAGACTTGCCAGCCATCCGAGTGCCGCGCTCACGTGTTCGGACGCGCAGTTGTTGGCTGTCAGCGCCAGTGCTGCCAGCGCCGTCGGCTCGGCCGCGCCCGTGCTGTCGGAACGATACCCCCACGCGCCGGCGTCGTTGACGGCGTGGAGCAAACGTTCAATCAGATCGTCTCGCCAGTCGTCAGGCATCGGTTCACGGACATTGAGCGCAGCGGCCGCGGGCCGCACCCGCGGCGACGCCTACTCTATCGGCTTCGAGCGGATGACCACTTGCGGCCGGTTGCCGCGTCCGGCGGGCCCCAAGCGCAAACTCGCCTCTGATGGACGCCTGATGGTACACTGCCGCACGAGCCTGAGACCCTGCTCATCCGCACGACGAGCGTGTTGCCGCCAGTTTGCTCGGCGGCCGGGTCTGCACGCGGTGGCACTCCGACCATGATACGGGAGGTTTGTCCTATGACGAAACGGCACATCCCACAGGGAGCGCTGGCTTGGTTCGTGCTTCTGTTGGTCTTCGGCGTCGGCGCTGAGTGCCAATGGGAGGGCGCAACCGAATACCAGCCGCGGTACTTCCGCGAGCATTACGACAAGCGCGAATACCGCGTCCCGATGCGCGACGGCGTCCACCTGTTCACCGCCGTATTCACTCCGAAGGACGCCACGCGCGACTACCCGATCCTGATGCGGCGAACACCCTACAGCGTGAGTCCGTACGGCGAGGATCGCTATCCGGATTACCCGTGGTATCTCGGCCCGCCGCAGCGCTTTGCCGAGGAAGGCTACATTCTAGTCTATCAGGACGTACGCGGCTGCTTTATGTCGGAGGGGCAGTTCGAGAACGTGCGGCCGCACAACGACCACAAGAGCAGCGACGCCGATATCGACGAGAGCACCGACACGTATGACACGATCGAGTGGCTGGTCGCGAACATCCCGAACAACACCGGCCGCGTCGGCATGTGGGGGATCTCGTACCCCGGCTTCTATGCGGCGGCCGGAATGATCGATGCCCATCCGGCACTCAAGGCGGTCTCGCCGCAGGGCCCGATCGCCGACTGGTGGTTCGACGACTTCCACCACCACGGCGCGTTCTGCCTCATGGACGCGTTCAACTTCTTCGCGATGTTCGGCCGGCCGCGGCCGGAGCTGACCACCGAGTGGCCCGGGCGCTTCGAGCACGGCACGCCCGACGGCTACCAGTTCTTCCTCGACCTCGGCCCGCTCAAGAATGCGAACGAGCGTTACCTCCACGGCGGCAGCCCGTTCTGGAACCAGGGCGTCGAGCACCCGAATTACGACGAGTTCTGGCAGGCCCGCAACATCCTCCCGCACCTCAGGAACGTCGCACCGGCGGTGATGACCGTCGGCGGCTGGTTCGACAAGGAGGACCTCTACGGACCGCTCCAGATCTACCGTGCCATCGAGAAGCAAAACCCCGACGTCTTCAACATGCTCGTGATGGGCCCGTGGATCCACGGCGGCTGGGACCGCACCGGCGGCGAGCAGGTCGGCAACATCCACTTTGGGGCGCCGACCTCACGATTCTACCGCGAGCACATCGAGCTACCGTTCTTCAACCACTTCCTCAAGGACAAGGGCGAGTTGCAGTTGCCCGAGGCGCACGTCTTCGAGACCGGCGTCAACCGCTGGCGCACGTTCGACCGCTGGCCCCCGCGAAACCTCGAAGCGAAGGATCTGTACGTGCACGCCGACGGCCGGCTGTCGTTCGATCCGCCCGCCGGCCGCGACTCCGGCTACGACGAGTACATCAGCGATCCGGCCAAGCCGGTCCCGTACAGCCCGGCGATCAGCACCGAGATCACCAAGGCGTATATGACCGACGATCAGCGTTTTGCCGCTCGCCGGCCCGACGTGCTGGCGTACCAGACCGAGCCGCTCGACGCGGATGTCACGCTGGCCGGGCCGATCGTCGCCGATCTGTGGGTCTCGACCTCGGGTACGGCATCGGACTGGGTCGTCAAGCTCATTGACGTGTTTCCGGATGACACTCCCAACTGCGACGATACGCCGCCCGAGCTGCACATGGGCGGTTACCAGATGATGGTGCGCAGCGAGGTAATCCGCGGCCGTTTCCGCAACAGCTATGAGCATCCCGAGCCGTTCGTGCCCAACGAGCCGACGCGGGTGACGTTCGAGCTCCAGGACGTGCTGCATACGTTTAAGCCGGGGCACCGGATCATGGTCCAGGTCCAGAGTACCTGGTTCCCGTTCATCGACCGCAACCCGCAGAAGTACGTCGACAACATCTTCCTGGCCGAAGAGGACGATTTCATCAAAACCACGCAGCGCATCTACCGCACGCGTGAGCACCCGACCCGGCTCCGTGTAGCAGTATTAGGATCGGCCCAGAGCAATTCGTGTGGCCCAGCCGCCCTCGGCTGGGCTTGCGGGAGCGTGCCTCCTCCGCCCAGCCGAGGGCGGCTGTGCCACACTCATTACCGCATGCGCTCTTACGAGTGATCGAATTCAGAACAGCAGCAACGCCACGATGAGCACCGGGGCCACCAGCAGCGTCAGTAGACAGGCGATCACCATCGGCTCGGGCAGAAACCGCC
>CAZDTB010000332.1:0-5525 GCA_964508075.1 uncultured Planctomycetales bacterium | reverse complement strand
CTTATGCCACAGAAGACGACCTTTATCTACTACCCCTGTGAGAAATGCGGGCTAAGCTCGTTCCCACCAAGCCGTATCCGTCTGCGCGATAAGAGCGGTGCTATTATAGGACGGGCGGGCCGCAGCCGTTTATCGGGGAAATCTCCTCTGAACGCGGAATAGCATTGTCGGGCGCGCTCCCGGAAGCGGGCAGCCTGTGCCAGTTTGTGGCGCGGGCATCACCGGGAACGCTCCCGGAGCCCCGCAGTTCAGAGGAGTCGCCGACATGTTACCGAGCAGGCCCCACGAGGCCTCGGCGGAACCGGATGATGGCGATGGCACACGCACACGGCGTACCGTCCGCTCCCGCTACTTGCGCCGCCCCGCGTTCCAGCTCGTCGGTCTGCTAGCCATTGCCTGCGCGTTGACGGCCGGCTGCGTGCCGATCCAGTCGCCTGCGACCGCGGCGCGTGCAGAGCCGCCGTCCGGCCCGGCCATCCACGGTGGCAATCCGGGCGGCCAAGCGGTTGGGACTGGGTCGCTCGTGCCGACGCGGGTCGAGCTTGGGCGTAGCGTTAACGACATCCCCTTGACTATGGATCTATTCGGCAACGGACCGGATTCCGTCCTGATCGTCGGCGGCATCCATGGAGACGAGCCGAGCGGGGCCGAGGTCGCGCGCGAATTGGCCCGGTTTCTTCATGCCCACCCAGAGCTGCTCGCCGGCCATACGGTCGGCATCCTCGCGCTGGCAAACCCGGACGGCCTATTGAGCGGAACGCGTGCGAACGCCCACGGGGTTGACCTGAACCGCAACTTTCCGTCGCGCAAGTGGCGCCGGGCGCGCGCTGGTGAACTGCCCCACGGTCCGGCTGCCGCCAGTGAGCCCGAAACGCTCGCCGTCATCAATGCGATCGGGATCGTCAAGCCGAATCGCATCATCGACGTGCACTCGATCGGCCGTGGCCACCACTGCAACAACTATGATGGGACGGCTCGGCACCTGGCGAAGCTGCTGAGCTCGTTCAACGGATATCCGGTCTCGGCCGACGTCGGCTATCCCACGCCGGGTGCGCTCGGCTGCTGGACGGGAGTCGAGCTCAACATCCCCACGATCACGCTCGAACTCCCGCGCGAGCTGAGTTGTACGGAATGCTGGCAAGACAACGCCGGCGCCCTGTTCGCTTTCATCACCGCCGGGGATGAGCGACTGGCCCGAAGTCTGGCGTTGCAGGCCGGCTCACCGTAGCAGCAAACCGGCTGTCATCCGGAAGAGACACCTACAGTACGGACGGTGCTCGTTCGTCGAAGCGCCACAGCCCCGCGGCGCGCGCGGCCGCGTAAGCCTCGGCGAGCTCCGCGCGCGTGGGGCGTCGGTTGACGTCGTCGAAGCCGACACCACCGCCGGCGTCCGCACAGCGTTTCCCAACTCGATTCTCCGGTCGGTACTGCGCCATGATGTTGACGAACGTGTCGGGTGAGATCTCGCGCGCCAGCCAGCTGTAGATCTGTCGGCTTTCCTCGACTTGCCCGGGCATGACCAGCTGCCGGATAAGAAGGCCGCGCTGGGCAACGCCCTCGGGCGTGAAGTGCAGATCGCCGACCTGGCGGTGCATCTCGCGAATGGCTTCGCGGGCTCGCTCCGGATAATCCGCCGCGTTCGCCAGCCGTTGCGCTGTCTGGCTCGACCAGAACTTGAAGTCCGGCATGTAGATATCCACCAGCCCGTCGAGCCGCTCGAGCGACGAGACGGTGTCGTACGCGCTGGTGTTATAGACGACCGGGAGTCGCAGGCCCCGAGCGATCGCCCGCGCCAGACCCTCGATCACCTGCGGCACGACGTGCGTGGGGGTCACCAGGTTGATGTTGTGACAGCCTTGCTCCTGCAAATCGAGCATCAGCGCGGCGAGCCGATCGGCGTCCATCTGCACGCCAGCGTGGCGACTCTGCGAAATGTCCCAGTTCTGACAGAATACGCAGCGCAGATTGCAGCTGGCGAAGAAGATCGTGCCCGAGCCGCGCCACCCGCGCAGGCAATCCTCCTCGCCGAAGTGCGGGAACGCCGACGCGACGTGAGCATAGCGTCCGGTCTGGCAGACGCCGTCTTCCCCGGCCGTTCGATCGACGCCGCACTCCCGCGGACAGAGGCGGCAGTCGGTCAGCCGTTCGAGCGCGGACTGCTCGCGCTGCTCGAGCGTCTGCTGTACGGCGGAATCGAGATACACCGGCTGCCCCGCGGGCACGACGAACTGCTTGCCGTCTCTCGAATCCATACTGACAGGCTAGCCTATTGTGTCTGAGGTTGCCACGATCAGCGTCGGGCCGGTCGAGCGCGCCGGCGTTATGCGCTTCGCGCCGATTTGTAGTAGCATGCGCGCCGATTTGCGTGAATGATGACGAGCGAACTTGCCGCGCAGCAACAGGAGAACCAATCCGATGTCAAAGCAACCGACGCCGTTGTATATCGGGACCAATCGTCACGTCGCCGCCCTCGACCCGCGCTCGGGCGAGGAACTCTGGCGGACGAAGCTGCCACGCTCCGGCAGCGAGGTCGTCGCGCTGCTGATCGGCAAGGCGTACATCTTTGTCGGTCACGCCGGCCACGTGTATTGCCTCGACAAGCACCTGGGTTCGATCATCTGGGAAAACGACCTGCCACACATGGGCTACAACCCGGTCCTGCTGGCAATGGATCCCGAGAAACGGTCCCAACCGAACCCGCTCTACATCGGCACCAGCCGCTACGTTGCCGCCCTGCACGCCCAGGCCGGGGAGGAGCTCTGGCGAACAAAGCTGCCGCACTCCGGCAGTAGCATCGTCGCCGTGCTGCTCGGGAAGGCGTATCTCTTCGTCGGCCACGCCGGCTATGTCTACGCCCTTGACAAGCGCCTGGGCTCGATCCTGTGGGAGAACGGTCTGGCGCGCATGGGCTTTCATGCGGTGCTGCCGGCGATGGAAGGCGCCGCGGGATCGCTGGGGGCAGCGCTGGCCGCGGGCCAGCGCGCCGAGCAGCAGCAGCAGCGGGCCGCCAGCGGCGCGGCAGCAGGCTCGTAACGTCCGCGCATGCAAGGCTTTAGGACGGCAGACCGGTGGCTGGTCCTGCTCAGTGGGCCGCTTGGCGGCCATTTTGGCCGAAGACGGCTCTGGTACCGCTCTTGGCAAGGGATCCCCGCAAATAAGAAATAAGCGCGAATATTCCGAGAATTCCTGAGGGCTCCACCTACCTTCCGCCATCTATTTTTAGGGTGGAAGTCGCCGGTCGAACGTATGGTTCCGAGAGCGGAGGAACGTGGCATAGTATGATCGGAGCGACGGCCGAAGGGCAGTTGGATTCCCTCTGGCGCGGTCGCAGCTCTCGGCCAGCGGAGCCAAGCACGGCTTCGTCCCTGAGAAACTCTCAGAGGCCGGCAGCCGCTGCAGGCTCCTGCAAGTAAGGAGATAACAGTGTTTGGATTCATCATCATTGAGATCCTCGAGCGCCTCATCACGACGTGGTACTACTACGCGTTTGGCACTCCACTCTAGCATCGCCTGCCGGAAAGCGGCTGACAGGCAGACAGTATCTGCCTGCTCGCGTGTGTTGTTCGGGTGAGGGCCGGGTGTCGCGCGAATGAGGAGCCAAGTCAAACCACGCGCGACTGCGACGCGTTTCCAGCACACGTGCGCACTTCCCCACCTCCCGACCGCCGGTTAACGACCGGATCTTCGTAACTGCCAGATCAATCTCTCCCATAAGCGCCAGAACTCGATCCTGTCGGGAAACGACGTGCCAGCCAGGGGATTCCACGTGGTTCTGCCAGCAACGGGAGCGGCCGTCAGATGTTCGGCGGCAGCGCGCATCGCAGCCGGCAAATCGTGGTTTCCGCAACGACGTCAGACCGCTGGAATGTCACGCCGACAGAATCGCCACAGCCCGGCGAGCCAGAAGATGACCGCGACGCCGCACAGCACCCCGATTTCCTTGAGCGGCCAGTTTCCGCTGCGGACGCTCTCCAGCGGACGATAGTAGTACAACAAGCCAAGGAAGCTGAGCCGCTCCGCGAGCGGCAGGAAGACCGCCAGGAAGTTGATCAGAAAGGACGCCAGCAGCACGGTCAGGGCGATCGCGACGGCCGTTGTGCGGCGGGATACGGCGCTCGAGACAAACATCGTCAAGCCGCTGATCGCCAGGTAAAGCGGGCAGAGATTCGCGACCGGGATCCAGAGCCGGGGCAGGTCGAGCGGCTCGGACAAACCGTATAGCTGCTGGCTGAGCCAGGCCCCGCACCAAGGCGCCACGCTGAGCGCTACGCTGCCGGCGGCGCACACGACGGAGACGCTGATGAATGCGGCGGCACGCGAAACGGGCAGCGTGAGCAACAGATCGGCGGTACCGCGGTCAACTTCGGCAACGATGACGCGCGTGCAGGTGGCAATCAGGAACGCCCAGGTCATCGCGAAGAGCAGCGGATGCGCGAAGCCGATCGTGACCAGCGAGGTGAGCGAGGCATCGTCAGCCAGGTTTGCCCCGAGCAGCGCGTGAATCATCCTCTGCAGAATCGGGAATCTGAGCAGGAGCTGCGTAATCTCACCGGCGAACTCGCGCATCGCCGCCACGAACAGCATCAAAAACACCACCGCCATGGTCAGCACCAGCAGGAACAGCGGGGTGGTGTCGCGGATGGTCTTGGCGATGATCGCGCGGCTCACGGCTGCCCCCCCGCCTGACCGGCGGATTCACTCGGCGGTTGGCCGCCGGCGTAGTACGCCAGGAACAGGTCTCCCAAGTCGGGCGGAGCGATGGTGACGTCCCGCACCGGACTCTGCGCCAGCCAGGCCAGCAGCGGTTCGATCGGCCCGGTCCAGGTTCCCTTCAGCGTGGCGTCGCCGCGGTGGATGAGCTGAAGCCGCGCCGGTGGCTCCGGCACCCGTCGGCCGGGAATCAGCGCTATCTCGACGCGCCGAATGGCGCGCCGGCGCAGCACGTCGATCTTCTCCTGTTCGATCAGCCGGCCGTCGCGCAGGATCGCGACCACGTCGCACAGTTGCTGTACCTCGCTGAGGGTGTGGCTGGAGAACAGTACGGTGCGGCCGTCGGCGGTGACGTCGTGCAGCTCCTCATACAGCACTTCCCTGATCAGCGGGTCGAGCGAGACGGTCGGCTCGTCGAGGATGAGCAGTTGGGGACGGTGCATCAAGGCCTGAATCAGCCCGAGCTTCTGCTTCATGCCGCGCGAGTAGGCGCGCACCCGTTTGTCCAGGTCGAGGTCGAAGCACCGTGTCAGCCGGTTGATCTCATCTCGCGATTTGCCGCCCCGGGCGGCGTCGAGAAACGCCAGCGTCGCCCGGCCGGTTAGCCCATCGTAGAAGCGCACGTCGCCCGGCAGATACCCGACCTGGCGGCGAATCCGCGGCCCGGCCTGCCAGACATCCTGGTCGAGCATCCGCCCACTTCCCGCCGAGGCACGCAGCAAGCCCATCAGGATCCGAATCGTGGTGGTCTTGCCGGCCCCGTTCGGTCCCAGGAAGCCGAAGCGGCTGTTGACCGGAACATGCAGGTTCACCCG